>RFQN01000048.1 GCA_009924965.1 Verrucomicrobiota bacterium | reverse complement strand
CCGCGCGTCTCCCCGACGACCGCCGCGGCCGCCAACCGCAGCGTCGGTAAAGCCGCCGCCGCAGTTGACGTCCTCGCGCTTGTGGCTTCCTTGGCCGCAGCTGTCTTCTTGTACTTGGAGCTCTTCTCCAAGACTAAGGGCTAAGACCTTCCATGGCATCCGATCTGATCACCAACCTCGACAATACCAGCTTCGAATCGACGATTAAAGAGTCGACCGTGCCCGTCCTCGTGGACTTCTGGGCCACCTGGTGTGGCCCCTGCAAGCAGCTCGGCCCGGTCCTCGACCAGCTCGCCGCTGAGATGAGCACGACCGTCAAGATCTGCAAGGTGGACGTGGACACGAACCGCAACCTGGCTACCCAGCTGGGCGTGACTTCGATCCCGGCCCTCTTCCTGTTCAAGAACGGCGAAGTCGTGGACAAGATCGTCGGTGCCCGTCCGAAGGGCGACATCGCGGCCTTCATCAAGAAGCACTCCTAAGCCGTCAGGCTAAGGAAACACAAAGGCCCGAGGCTTACGCCTCGGGCCTTTTGCTTTTCAGCCCTTCGCAGGGCTTACTTGGTTTCCAAAGGGTATTCGATCAGGACATCCGCCGGGCTGTAGGCGCCGCGGGAGCCGACTTTCTTGCGGACCTCAGCCACCTTGGCATCCGTCACGGGACCAGCGGTGTTACCCCAAGCTTGGCGGACATAGGTCGCGATGTGGGCGACCTGGGCGTCCTTGAGGCCTGCGCCGATATTCGGCATGGCGGCGTTGTACTTGGCTCCCTTGACCTCGATTTCGCCAGCCAAACCAGCGAGGATGATCTTGATGAGACGCTCTTCGTTGCCGGCCACCCAGGGCGAGCCAGCCAGCGGCGGGAAAGCGCCGGCGACGCCCAAGCCCGTGGGCTGGTGGCAGCTGGCACAGTTCGCGACGAAGAGCTTCTCGCCCTTCGCCGGGTCGGGTTCGAATTCCTTCGGGCCGTTGTCGGCCACGGCGCGCGGGGCGTCGAGGTCGAAGGAGCCAGGATTGAAGTCGCCCGAGTTGCGGGTCAGGTAGAGACCCGCCCAGAAGCCGAAACCGCAAAATAGGAAGACGACGAAGACCGGCAGCAAGGAGAAGCCTTCGCTGGGCTCTTCCTTGTCGCGGGCGAGCTGGTTGTGGACCTCGACGAGGCGGCCGTCGGAGAAACCTTCGGGGCCTGCGTTGTACGACGCCCGAGGGCGGCGGTGACGGTCGTTGGGACGGTGAGAGTCGTTCATGGGATCACTGCTTCAATTTGGCTTCCGGCGAGGAGTAATCCTGGCGCAGGGACTTCAGGTAGGCGATGAGGGCGGTACCACGCTCGTTCGGCTGGAGCGAGCCGTCCTTGGCCGGACTGAAGAGGAATGCATAAGCCGGCATCGAGGAACCGGCGGCGGGAGCCGAGAGGTGCGCGGCGATTTCAGCGTCGGACTTGGCGCGGGCGCCATAGTTGGCGAGGTCGGGACCGACGCGACGGTTACCAAGGGCCACCTGCGACTGGAGGACGTAGTCGCGCGCGACGGAGGGACGGACGCCCCAACCTTGGGCGATATCCTTGCCCTGGCCAGCGGGACGGACCTGCTGGGTGTGGCAAGCGACGCAACCCAGCTCGAGATAGACCTGACGGCCTTGGATCGCGAGGCCGGGTTCCTTGGCGGGGAAGAGAGGGCCGCCTTCTTCGGCGGGAGCGCGTCCGAGGGCACCCAGCTGGGCATGGCCGCTGAGGAGCAGGCCGCCGAACGGAGCAGCGACGGTAAAGAAGACGCCCGCGAGGATGAGGTTAAGGTTCTTCATGGACGGTGCGGATTAGGCGTGGCGACCTTCGTCGGTCGAGGAGGAGCAGGAGGTCAGCATGCCGAACGCGTTGATCGCGAAGGCGGCGTGACCGATGAGGAAGAGGACGGCGCAGACCGTGCCCAGCAATGCGGACTGGGGAGCGACGGTTTCGGCGAAGGGCTTGCCGGCGGCCAGCGCGGCGCCTTGGGTCCAACCGAAGAAGAGCGAGCCCGCGACGGAACCGACCACGGCCAAGGCGCAGGACCAGAAGTGCAGGTGCACGAGCTTGGCGGAAGGCCAGAAGGCGCCGGTCAGGCGCGGCAGGATGAAGTAGGCGGCCCCGAAGATGACCATCGAGACGAAGGCGTAGGCGAGCAGCTGCTGCTGGCCGGCGGTGAAGGCCGTGAAGCGGACCACGGCGTTGAGCGAGCGGGCCGAGAAGACGATCTGCAGCGCGATGGCCAGCGTATAGGCCACGAGGCCGAAAGCGACGAAACGCAAAGTGGTGTTGTTCCAGGAGCGGGACCAACCGGAGTCGCGTGAGAGCGTGCCGAAGAAGTTGATCGTGGTGATGGTCAGCGGAATCAGGAGCATCACCGCAGCGACCACGCCCGACGACTGGATCCAGAGCGGCAGCGGGCTGCCGAGCAACGTCGCCGGGCCGGTCCAACCAGCGAAGAGGAAGAGCGTCCAGAAACCGACGGTGGTCAGGTAATAGCCGTTGAGGGTCGTCCCCAGTTCCTTGGGCAGGAAGTAGTAGACGGCGGCCAAGGCGGAAGCGCCCAACCAGAGGAGGAGGAAGTTCTGCAGGAACCAGCTATGCACCAAGGCCTGGAGCACGCCGTTGGTCGGGAACCAAAGGACCATCAGTTGGGTCAGGAGGTAGACCACCGGGAGCACGAAGGAGGCACCGAGGATGTACCACTGCGAAACGAACACCTGGCTCGTGGGACGACGCGCGAAAGCGACGGCCGGCCAGAGGGCCGCCAGCAGGAACGCGACGAAGAAGGCCGGGGCCAAGCCACGCGGGAGTTCCAGGAGCTCGAAGGCGTTCTGGGAGCCGAGCAACACGGTCACCACACCCGCGGTCAGGGCGAGGTTCCAGATCAGGCCGCCGAGGGTGGCGATCCAACCGTTGCGGAACTCGAAGCGACCGAGCGCGGAGAGGAGCCAGAGGTTCAGGCCGATCAGGGCGTTGGAAGCCCAACCATAGAAGAACACGTTGCGCTGGACGGCGTCCAGGCGACCGAAGGTCATGTGTTCGCAGCCATTGAGGAAGCCGGGGAGGTGCAGCTTCACGGCGGTGATGACCGCGAGCACCGACGAGACGAGCAGCCAGAGAAGCGCCGAGGCGAAGAAGAACTTCACCGGGCTGGCGACGCTGGCGTCGACGCGGGAGACGCGGGGGGAGCCGGCGTCGGCGGGGCGTCCCTGCGGACGGCCCTGCCCTTGCGGACGGCTATTGGGGGTTTCCTGACTCATCGTGTTATAAGGGGTTTACTTGAGGCCGAGTTCGGCGGTGTTCCAAGGCGCGGTGCGCGCGGCGTTGGCGGCGCGGACGGCCTTCACTTGGTCGACGGTGACCGGGTTGGACTTGTTGCCGAAGCTCTGGCGGACATAGGTGAGGACATCGGCGATGTCCTGGTCGCTGACGCCAGCCACCGGCGGCATCATGCTGTTATAGGTGACGCCATCGACGGTGATGGGACCCATCAAGCCGTGGAGGATGAACTTGATCGGGAGGGACGCATCGCCGTTGACGATGGGCGTGGCCGCGATCGAGGGGAACACCGGAGCCAGGCCCTTGCCCGTCGGCTGGTGGCAGGCGATGCAGGTACGGGAATAGACGGCGAGGCCGCGTTTCATCTGCTCGTCGTCAGCCTTGACGAAGGCAGCGGCCGCCGCGGGAGCAGCCGCCACGGGGGCGACGGGCTTGCGCATCTCCGCCAGCACCTTGGGGTCGGCGGCGATGATGGCCATGGCGTCGGCGACCGGCAGACGGTAGGTGCCGTCGGCGTTCTTCGCCGGCGTGGTGATCAAGGCCTTGGCCTTGGACTCGGTGTCGGCGCGCAGGGCCTTCTGGGCGGCGCGACGCTCGACATCGGAATTGGTGGTCGGACGGACCGCGACGAAGGCGTACGCCAACACCGCCACCGCCACGAGGACGAAGGCGACGACGCCGAGCCAGGACTTGACCTGGCCGGGGATCAGCGGGCGGGGACCGTTAGAAGGATGCTCACTCATGGTAATTAATGGACTCGAGGATGCGAGGGTCGTGGACCGGGATGGTTTCGGCCTTGGTGGAACTGCGGAGGAAGAGGCCGATCACGATGGCGCCGAAACCGGCGATCGCGAGAAGGTCGGTGGCGAGGCTACCGCAGAGGAACGGGCTGACGGTGAAGCCTTCCGGCGCCGTCTTGTCCACGATCTGGCGAGGCACCGCGTTGAACCAGAGGTCCACGATGCCGCCGAGGAAGATGATGATGGCGATCGTCAGGAGACGGGCCGGGACGATCTTCGAACGGTAGAAGAGCAACGCGAGGAAAGGCGTCAGGAAGAAGCCGAAGATGAGGTACATCGAGACGCCCCACCACTCGCTCTTGAGGCCGGTGACCGGGTTGAACTCGCGGATGTTGTACCAGAAGGTCTCTTCCGGGATGTTGGCCGTGTAGATCAGGAAGTACTGCGAGAAGCTGATGTAGGCCCAGAAGACGGTGAAGGCGAGCATCAGGCAGCCCAGCACGTGGCGGTGCGCCTGGTTGAGGATGCCGTCCAGCCAGCCACCGTTGGAGAGGCGGTAGGTGAGGATGACGGTGCCGGCGAGCGCCAGGCGGATCGACAAGGCGAAGAACCACACGCCGTACATCGTGGAGAACCAGTGGTACGACAGGGCCATGAGGCAGTCGAAGGCCAGCATGGTCAGGGCCACGGCGCTCAGCGGGATGCCGGCGGCCGAGAAGGCGTGCAAGGTGTGGGTGTGGCCGGCGGTACGGTCAGTGTCCTGTTTGAAGGACCACGTGCGCATGGCCCAGGCGAGGACACCGAAGAAGACAACGTAGAGGGCGATACGGATGAGGAAGAACTTCTCGTTCAGGAACCAGCTCTTCGCCTGCAGGATGGGGTCGTGGCCGACTTCATGTCCGCTCGGCAGGATGTGCGACGCATCGGTCCACTCCCAGAGGAGGTGACGGAAGTCCGGGAGGAAGGCCAAGGGAGCCACGCCGAGGAGCAACACGATGGGCAAAGCGCCGATCATGAATTCCCAGTTGCGGCGGATGACCGGAGCCCAACCCGCATCGAAGACGCGGGTGATCATCGTCAGCATGAGCATGCCGATGAGGAGGGACGCCCAGAAGAGGCAGCCAAGGAGGACGGACAGGGCCGGACGGTGGTCGTGGTGACCGAGGCCGAGGAAGGCGAAGACCCAGACGGCGACCAGCGCGACAACGCCGAGGCCGAGGAACGTCGTCCACTTGGACGAGAGATTGGAGGAGGAAGCGCTCATGGACGGATTACTTGACGGTGGCCTTCAAGGCGGCGGGGACGAGGTTGGGCGGGCAGGATTGCGAGAGCTGGAGCGCCCGCAGGTAAGCGACGACGGCCCAGCGTTCCTCGGGGGACAGCTTGTCGCCGTAGCCGAGCATCGTGTTCTTGCCGTTGGTGATGACGTCGAACACCTGGCCCTGCGGGTAAGCGCGGAACAGGGGCTGCTGGAGGTTGGCGATCGAGACGATGGCCACATCGCCTTCGACGGCGGAGCGGACCTTCATGATGCCGTTGCCGTCGGCGGCTTGGCCGTGGCAGACCGCGCAGTAGATCTGGTACTTGGCCTGGCCGAGGGCGAGGGTCTTCGCATCGACCGTGAACGGGGCGAGCTCACCACCGGCGAGGATGGTCAGCGACTTCGTGGGGAAGTCGGCGAGGAAGTTGCCTTGGGCGTCCTTGCCCGTCGCGAACGACGGGTTGAGGGATTCGGCGCGGCGGTAGTCGGCGGCGAAGACCTTCAGCGGCTCGAGGCCGGTGCCGCGGGCGACGGTGCCGGCCACGGCCGGGCGGGCGTCACGGCCGTCGGCGAAGAACGTGTTCTCCCCCTGCGGCTTGTACTTGGACTGGTAGTCCATGTCGTCGAAGACATAGACCGGCGTGTCCTTGGACTTCTTGCCCTGGAGGCCGAAGAAGCCGATGACGGCGACGACGACGACGGCGAGGAAAGTGAGGTAACGGTTCATGGAACGAATTAGTCGCGGATGACGGTGATCTCCTGGCCGCCGAGCGACTGCAGGAAGTTGCGGGATTCATCCAGGTGGAACTTCGGGTCGGAGGCTTCGAGGACGACCATGAAGGTGTCGTCAGAGACGCGCGCGAAGTGCGGGAGGTCGAACAGCGGGTGGTGGTGGCGCGGGAGGCGGTTCAGGATGAACTGGCCGAAGAACGTGCCGAAGGCCGCGAAGAGGATCGTGCACTCATACATCACCGGGAACGGGAAGATGGGGCTCCAGAACGGCTTGCCGCCGACGACCAGCGGGTAGTCGAAGGAGTTCATGTACCAGGTCAGGAGGCAACCGGTGATGAAGCCGGTCACGCCGCCCAGCAGCGTGAGGCGCGGCACCTTGGAGCGCTCGAGGCCCATGGCTTGGTCCATGCCGTGGATGGGAAATGGGGTGTGGACGTCCCAGCGGGTCCAACCGGCGTCGCGCACCTTTTCGGCGGCGTGGAAGACGTCGGCGGGCTTGCGGAAGGTGCAGGCTACGCCGTGGATGCGTTCGTTGCGTTCGTTCATGGTCTGGGCGGACGGCGGGATCAGTGGGCGTGGGGGTCGGCCTGCGGCGCGACCATCTTGACTTCAGCCATCGGCAGAAGCGGAAGGAAGCGGACGAACAGGAGGAAGAGGACGGAGAAGAAGCCGAAGGTGCCGAAGAACGTGAAGATATCCACGATGGTCGGGCTGTAGTAACCCCAGCTGGAAGGCAGGTAGTCGTTGGCCAGCGAGGTCACGGTGATGACGAAGCGCTCGAACCACATGCCGACGTTGACGAAGAGGCAGATGATCCAGACGAGGGAGTGGTTCTCGCGGACCTTCTTGAACCAGAAGAGCTGCGGGGTGATCACGTTGCAGGACACCATGATCCAATAGGCCCAGTAGTACTGGCCGAAGGCGCGGTTGATGAACGCGAACTTCTCGTAGGCGTTGCCGGAGTAGGCCGCGATGAAGAACTCGGTGGCGTACGCGTAGCCGACCATCGTGCCCGTGGCCAAGATGATCTTACACATGTTGTCGATGTGGTACTGGTTGATGACGTCGTGCAGGCGGTAGATCGCGCGCAGCGGGAGCATCAGGGTCAGCACCATCGCGAAGCCGGAGAAGATGGCGCCGGCGACGAAGTAGGGCGGGAAGATGGTCGTGTGCCAGCCAGGGACGTTCGAGACGGCGAAGTCGAACGAGACGATGGTGTGCACGGAAAGGACGAGCGGGGTCGAGAGGCCGGCCAAGAGCAGGTAAGCCATTTCGAAGTTGCTCCACTGGCGGTTGCCGCCGCGCCAACCAAGGGCGAGGACGGAGTAGAAGGCCTTGCGCCACCAGGTCTTGGCGCGGTCGCGGATGGCGCCGAGGTCGGGCACCATGCCCATGTACCAGAAGAGCGTCGAGACGGTGAAGTAGGTCGAGACGGCGAACACGTCCCACTCGAGCGGCGAGCGGAACTGCGGCCAGATGCCGTTCTGGTTAGGCAGCGGGAAGAGCCACCAGCCGAACCAGACGCGACCGACGTGGAACAGAGGGAAGATGCCGGCGCACATGACCGCGAAGATGGTCATGGCTTCGGCGGCGCGGTTGATCGAGGTGCGCCACTTCTGGCGAAGGAGGCACAGGATCGCCGAGATGAGCGTGCCGGCGTGGCCGATGCCGACCCAGAACACGAAGTTCACGATGGCCCAACCCCAACCCACGGGCGAACGGAGGCCCCAGGTGCCGGTACCGGTCGACACGAGGTAGAAGAGGCCGAGGCCGGTGAAGGACGCGATGAAGAGCGCGACGCCGAAAAGGACCTTCCACCAGAGCGGGGTCGGTTCTTCGACGATGCCGCACACCTTGTCGGTGATCCAGTGGAAGCCGCGATCGTTGAGGATCAGCTTCGGGCGGGGGAGTTCGGCCGGACGGACCTTGTCCAGAATTGCGGGGCGCTCGGAGGAGCTATCGTGGGCGTGAGCCATGGAACAGGGAGGCGTTAAGGGTTACTTCTGGTGACCGTGGCTGTCGGCCGCGGGGGCACCGTGGGAGGTTTCGCCGTGAGCGGCGGCAGCGCCGTGCGCCGGAGCGTGGCCTTCGCGACCGGCCATTTCCTTGCGGGACAGCGGGACGAGGATGGCGCCGGGCATGCGCGGGTTGAGGTTGCGCAGCTTGGCCTGGTAGGTCGTGCGCGGACGGGTGTTGAGGTAGGTCAACGCACCGTAAGTGCGGGTCGAGGCCTTGGCCTTGGAGACGCGGGACTTCGGGTCGGTGATGTCGCCGAACTCAATGGCTTCCGCCGGGCAAGCCTGCTGGCAAGCGACCTTGATCGCGCCGTCGGCGACGTTGATGTCGGCCGAATCCTTGGCGCAGACCTTGGCCTGGATCTTGGCTTCCTGGATGCGCTGGACGCAATAGGTGCACTTCTCCATGACGCCGCGCATACGCACGGAGACGTCGGGATTCTTCTGGAGCTGCGGGAGGTCCGCCGGATCCTTCGGCAGCTTGGCCGGTCCGAGCGGGCCTTCGTAGTAGTGGCCGGCTTCGCGCTTGTTGTAGTCGAGGAAGTTGAAGCGGCGGACCTTATACGGGCAGTTGTTCGCGCAATAGCGGGTACCGATGCAACGGTTGTAGGCCATCGTGTTGAGGCCTTGGTCGTCGTGCACGGTGGCGTTGGCGGGGCAGACGGTCTCGCACGGGGCGGTTTCGCAATGCTGACAGGCGACGCCCATGAAGGTGACCTGCGGGTCGGCCGGGATCTCGGTGCCGGCGCTCTCGCGGCCATCGAAGAAGTAACGGTCGAGGCGGATCCACTGCATGTTGCGGCCCTTGAGGACCTGGTCGCGACCGACCACGGGGATGTTGTTCTCGGCCTGACAGGCGGTCACGCAAGCGTTGCAACCCGTGCAGGTGTTCAAGTCGATCGACATGCCCCACTGCTGCAGGAGCGGGAACTTGTCCTCATGGCCCTTCCAAACGGCGACGTTCGGGGCGACGGTGTGGTTCGGGTGCTCGTAGGCGGAGTTGCCGCGCGGCGTGAGGATGGCCTTCTCGGCCGGGGACATCTTCTCGTCCTTGCCGTAGACGGCCGGCGCGTGGCCATCGATGCCGAGCTTGGCGAAGTTCTCGTT
>RFQN01000047.1 GCA_009924965.1 Verrucomicrobiota bacterium | reverse complement strand
GACGGCCTGGGCGGCCGCGGTAGCGAGGCAAAGGGCAAGGAGGAGGCGCAGCATGGGTACGACGAGGATTAAGCCCACCCCCTGCCCCTGCAAGACGAACAGGCCGAAACCTCGAGGGTTGCACCCGGCCAAAGAGCCGCAACCTTGCGGGGGTGTCCAACCGCCTGGCCTCCGAGCGCTCCCTGTACCTGCAACAGCATGCAGGCAACCCCGTGCATTGGTGGCCGTGGTGCGCCGAGGCCTTTGCGGAGGCCCAAGCCAGCGGTAAGCCTGTGCTGGTCTCGGTCGGCTACTCCTCTTGCCACTGGTGCCACGTCATGGCCCGGGAATCCTTTGAGCAGCCCTACATCGCCGGGCTGATGAACCAGCACTTCGTCTGCATCAAGGTCGACCGCGAAGAACGCCCCGAGGTCGACAAGCTGATGATGGACGCGGTGCAGATGATCAACGGGCATGGCGGGTGGCCGCTCAATTGCTTCTGCCTCCCCGACGGCCGGCCTTTCTTCGGCGGCACCTACTTCCCGCCCGAAGACCGCGGCCATGGCCAAGTCCCTTGGCCGCAGCTGCTCATGCGGGTGTCGGACTTCTTCCATCGGAACAAGGCGGAGCTCGCCGCGAACGCCGACGCCATCGCGCAGAACCTGACGCACCTCACCCGTGCGCCCGACGCCGACGGGAGCTCCCCGCAACCGGCGGACCTCCTCGCCGCGGCCCAGCGGCTCTGCGAGCAGCACGACGACACCTATGGCGGGTTCGGCGGCGCGCCGAAGTTCCCTTCCCCTCCGACGGTCGACTTCCTGCTCGCGATCCGCGGCACCGCTGCCGTCGAAAAGGACCGCGCGCTGGCCACGCGGCTCGACGCCGTCCTCACGGTAACGCTCGGGGCCATGGCCCGCGGCGGACTCTTTGATCAAATCGGCGGCGGTTTCCATCGCTACTGCGTGGACCGCGACTGGACCGTGCCGCACTTCGAGAAGATGCTGTACGACAACGCCCAGCTCCTCGGCACGTACGCCGAAGCCTGGGCGCGCTATCGCGACCCGCTCTACGCCCGCGTCTGTGAAGAGACCATCGGTTGGCTCCAGCGGGAGATGCGTCTGCCCAACGGGCTCTTCGCCTCTGCGCTCGACGCGGACACCGACCACGAAGAAGGCTCGACGTACGTCTGGAAGCCCGTCGAGGTCGTCGCGCTGCTCGGCGACGAAGCCCTGCCCTTCGCCGCGGCCTATGGCTTGACCGACCAAGGCAACTTTGAAGGCGCCAACATCCCCAAGCTCCGGGCCAAGGCCGGCGAACGCGACCGTCTCGCCGGCGCCCGGGCGAAGCTGCTGGCCGCCCGCAACCTCCGGCCGCAACCAGCCCGCGACGACAAGGCCTTGCTGGGCTGGAACGCCTTGCTCATCCGCTCCTTGGCCAAGGCCGCTTGGATCTTCGGCCGCAAGGACTGGTTCGCGCTCGCGGCCGACTGCGAAGCCCGCGCCTGGGAACTCTTCGCCGCCGAGGGCGCCTCGCCGACGCTGCGCTCGGTCGCTCATGGCGACGCGGCTACGCTCCACGGCAACCTGACCGACTACGCTTGGTTCGCCGAAGCCGAACTAACTCTGGCCGCCTATGCGTCCTGGGGCTTACCGGGCCAGACCGCCCGTTTTGCGGCCCGCGCCCGTGTCCTCACGCAGGCCACGCTGGATCGCTTCGCCGACCCACATGCGGTCGGGTTCTTCTTCGCGCCCGCCGGTCGCGATGACCTTTCCGTCCGCCAAAAGGACTGGTTCGACAATGCCGTCCCCGCCGGAAACTCGTCCATGATCCACGTCTGCGCCGAAGCCTATGCATTGACCGGCGAAGACCGTTGGCGGCAGCACTTAACCGACCTCGCGCAGGCGTATGGCGGCATGGCCCGCAACGTCCCCAACGGCGTCGCCCGCGCCCTCGAAGGCCTCACCCGCCATGCCTTGGGCCAAGCCGTCCTGAAGCACGCGCCCGACGCCCACCTCGATGGGCTGCAAGCCGCGTTGAGCGGTGAGGCGAACACCTCAGCCCATCAACGCCCCTATCGCCCGCTCCTGCTCGTCCCCTCGGCCGAAACCGCCGGCTTCCAGCTCTGCGTCGGCGAAACCTGCTTGGCCCCGACCACCGAGGTCGCGGCGATCGTCGAAGCGCTCTGAGCCGCGGCACTCCGCTCTTGCCCGTATGGCGGGTCGGAGATTGATTAGGTGCAGCGATGGCCGACGAACCCACTTACGTCTATGGTCAGGGCCCGGGCAGCAAACGGACCCGGCGCATGCTGCTGGGCTTGGTGCTGGTGGAACAGAAAGGCTACCACGACCTGAGCTACCGGCCGAACTGGCCGCGCTTGGCGTGGGTCTTGCCGGTGACGGCTGTGGCGACGTGGCTGCTGAGCGCCGAAGTGTACTACTTCAAGGAGCGCTTCATGGGCGGCATCACGACGACCCGTCGCGGGGACATGTACCTCTATTTCCCCGATTCGGTCGCCAACTGGTTCGCCAACCTACCGCTCACGAAAGAAGAAGTCCGCCAGCGTGAACGCCGGAACATCCTGAAGAGCCACGATGAATTCGGCCGCGTCGCCCACCTGCAGCATAAAGGCGAATACTACGTGTCCGTGGCGAAGGCGGCGCTTGCCCGCCAAGACTACGCCGAATTTTCGAAGTACATCGGGACCGGCGCCAACTTGGCGCCCAAGAACCTCGAGGCTCAACGGCTCTGCGCCGACCTCTACTTCGCCTTCGGCCGGCCGCTCGACGCCTACCAGATCCTGGAGGAATCGTTGGAGTTCTCCTTGGACGACCAGCCACACTTCCGGTCCTTCCTCTACCGCAGCTTCATGCTGGACCAGGACCAGCGCATCATCGACTGCGCGAAGAAGTACCTGCCGATGCCCGGCCTGCATCCCGGCATCAAGAGCGACCTCCAAATCGCCCAAGCCCAGGCCAATTTCTTGCGCGGCAACTACGCCGAGACCTCTCGATTGATCCAAGCCTATCAGCTGGACCACACGCCCGAAGGCTTCCTGCTCAAATGCCAGGTGCTCTGGGAGACCAACGAACGGGCGGAAGCACTCAAGTTGCTGGATGCGGCGACGACGGCCTACCCCGGTGTCTCCCGCCTGCTCGAGCTCAAGGCCAAGTGGCTGAAGGAGAACGGCAACCTATCCGGCGCGCGCGACTGCCTCGACCTGCTCTTCATCAAGGACCCGTCCAACCCCGGGCCGATCATCCAGTCGCTCTTCCTGATCCCCGGGCCGGACAACGCCGCCAAGCGCGAAGGCATCGTCGAGAAGCTGCTCCGCGAACATGGCCGCAACGACCAGGTCATGCTCGAGCTGGCCCAATACGCCAACGATAGCATCCAGCCCGCGCTGACCGGCCGGCTGCTCAAGTGGGCCGAGGAACGCCGCTTCCCGAACCGGCTGAAGTTCGCCCTCACCCACGCGGAGTGCCTCATCAATTCCCAGCAGCCCCACGCCGCGGTCATGCTCATCGAAGAGCTCATCCGCCAGAGCGACCGCGAACAATGGATGAGCGAGACGCGCATCGCCTTCGACGCGCTCCGCACCATCGGCTACTTCGCCGATGGGCAACCCGAAATCGGCCTCATCAACCTCCAACGGCTGATGCAGAACAAGAACGTGCCGCCGCAGCTGCTGGTGGCGTCCGGCCGCAAGCTCATCGCCGCCAAGCGGTTCGTCGAGGCGAACAACATGCTCATCGCCGCGCACCTGCAGAACGAGACGAACCAGTCCATCCTCCTGCAGATCGTGCAGCTCAAACTCGCCCACCCCGAGATCGCCGGCGACCTTGAGACCTACCTGCGCCGCCTCATGGCCACGCGCAAGCCGCCCCGCGACGTGCTGGAAGCCGCGCTCCGTTCGGTCGGGGCCGACACCTTCCTGTTCTCCGGGGACCGCGAGCAGCTGCTGACGGACCTCGAAAAACTGCTCAACTAGCCTCGGGCGCCGGCGTCGGCGCAGGGGCCGGACGATCCGCTAGGTCGAAGTTGGCGGCGGCGCCGAGGCGCGTGCCGTCCGGCAACCAAGCACCGCGGCTACAGCCTTGGCGAATGAGCTCTTCGGCTTCCGACGGCGACAGGACGGCCACGGCCATGGCGATGCCCGAGGCTTCGAGCGCGCCCGAGGCCAGCGTCCGGACGGGGGCCGGCAACGTGACGCACTGGCCTGTGCGGGGGTCGACGAACTGGGTGGCCTGCCGTTCGTTGGATTTGCTGGCTAGGGCGAAGCGGCAGAGGTTCATCTCCTTGTCCTTGCCGATGCCGATGCGCCAGCCGTTGGCGTCGCCGGGCGGGTCCAGGGCGAGGACGACCCCGCCGCCGCCCATGATGAGCGCGCGGTGGATGCCCCAGCTGTTCTCGAGCATGTCGGAGATGCGGTCCACAGCGAGGCCGCGGATGATGGCGCCGAAGTCGACCGAGGCGCCTGACTTCACGCAGGTGAACTCCGCGCCCTCGAGCTTGAACGAGGCGGACTTGAAGGCGTTGTAGACGGCAGTCCACTCGGCGTCGTCCGGGTTGAAGGACGGCGTCCCACGGGCTTCCCAATAGCGGAAGAGCGTGCCGGCGGTGACGTCGAAGGCGCCTTGGGATTCCTCCTTCAGGGCTTGGGAGAAATTCCAGAGCGTCTGGAAGTGGTCGCCCGCGGCGACGAGGGCGCCATCGGGCATGCCGTTGACCCCGGCCATAGGTCCGCTGTCGTGGCGGGCGTCGACCTGGAAGTCGAGTTCGTCAATGGCGTAGAAAATCGATTCCGCGGCGCGCTCGGCGTAGGAACGGTCCTCGTCCGCGATGCGGATCCAAAAGCGCGTCCCCATGGCCTCATGGGAGAAATTGTGGATGACGTTTCGTTCGCTCATGGGAAAAGGGGCAAGGACGTCCTCACCAATGACCAAAATAGAACTCGGTGTCCACCTTGTTGGAGACATCGATCAGCACCCAGTAGTATTCATCCCTGCGGAGACGTAGCCTATGGGTCTGGTAGCCTGGTACGGCCGGCCGGCTGTCATCATGAGCCGCCAAGATACGGACGGGCGCGTGCTCCGCCCCATCGAACTCGCCGTAGCCAACTTGGAAGCCCCGCAGGTAATAAGGCAACGGCCAGTAATGACCGCCATCGATGGCGACGTAGAACGGCTTGCCCGGATGCACCTTCTGCCACCTCTGCTGAAATTCGCGGAGGTCACCGGCCAAATGGCAGAGGTGGAGGGGGGTGGGCGTATGGGGCTTCAGCGTGAACGGACAGGCGAAAACGAAGACCGTGGCGGCGACGAGGGAGGCAGCCCCCGTGAACACCCGTCGCTCCGCCAACAAAGGCCAAGCCAGCGCCAAGCTTAGGCAGACCGGCAGGAACAGCAGCCAGGGGGTCTTGTACGGCAAGGCGAGGTGGAAGAGGAAGCACCCGACGGCAACAGCGAGCGGGACGTCGTCGGCCGAACGCGGGCCACCGCGGATCAGCCGAATAGCGACGAGCGCGGCCAACCAAAGTCCGACCGTCCACCAATAGCCAGGGTCGGTCAGCGTGAGGGTATCCTCGTTACCCGAGGCGACCGCGAAAGACCTCCAGAACTGATGCCCCCAAGCGACCATCCCTTCCCAGTCCGTGAACAGCACCGTCTGCAGGCTGACCCAAACGACGAGGGCACCCAGCGTCGCCCAACCGACGCGCCGCCAGGTCAGGGTCTCGCGGGCGAAGACGAGCAACGCCAGCAAGAGAACCCCCAGGTAAGCCAACGTCGTGACCTTACAGGCCATGGACAGTCCGAAGGACGCGCCCGAGAACACGGCCTGCCACGCAGGGCGTTCGCCGCTGGCCGAGCGATTCCACAGGAGCACTCCCCACACGAAGCCCGCCACGAGCAACGGCTCTTGAATAAAGTAATGTCCAAAGTAACAGCCGGCGGCGCCCATCAGGAGCACAAACGCCGCGAAGCCGCGGGTCGGCCAAGCCACGTGACGCAAGCAGAGCGGCACGGCACAGACCAACAGGTAGAAACAGAATGGCACGAGCTGGAGGTCTTCCTGGGTCACCGCGTCAAAGGACAGGCCACGCACCGCAAAGATGGCCCTGGACGCCACCGCCAAGGCTGGCCCATGGAATTTATCCTGATTCTCGCTGTAAGGAAGACCCGCCGCCGAATCCTTGGCCAAAGACCACTGCACGGCCTCGTCGGCATGCACGCCCGGCGGGATGTCCTGCAGCCCGGGCGGACTGACAGGGGAATGCATGACCATGCCGACCCCCGTCACCAAGATCATCCACCCCAGCACGAGTGGGATAGCCAGCCCGATCCAGAGGACTTTGGCGAAACGCCCCATATGTCAGACTTCGCCGAAGTGGCGTTGCAGGGCCTGCTTGATGTCGAGGGGGACCAGCGCGGCGGACATCGGGCCCTGCCCTTCGCGCCACGCGTAAACAGTGGTCAGCTTGCCTTTGGCGACGGCGCGTTCGCCGACATGGGCGTCGAAGAGCCAGACGAGCTTCTTGTCCCCGATCTCGGCGGGCGTCAGTGCGACCTTCACGACGTCCTCACGGTAGATCGGCGAAAGGAAATCGCACTCCACGCGGACGCGTGGGAAACCGGTCAGCTTGGCGCCTTCGGTTTTCAGGAACGGCAGGTGCAGGTGTCGGAAGAGCGCTTCCTCGGTGGCTTCGACCCAGAAGAAGATGGTCGAAAAATGCACGATCCCGGCGGCGTCGGTGTCCGAGAAATGCGCGCGGTATTCGGCCGTGAAGTTCACCATGCCCTTATGCAAAGGAAGTCCCTCGCAGGTGCAACCGCCAAGGCGTCAAGGCGCCCGCCGACCGGCCCGCAACCACCGGACATTGACCGAGGCGCCGCCCGAAGCCTCGACGCAGCGCTGCAGGAAGCCCTGGGGCTCCTCCTGGATGGAGAACAGGTACAGCCGCGGCCCCTGGCCATGCTCGGCCTGCCGGAAGGCCTGGAGCCACTGCTCCTGCCAACGTCCCGCCGGCAGGGTTCGCCCGACCGGGTGGTAGGAACTATCCGAGTAGACCAGAGACGGGTGCCCCTTCCGTTTCTCATCGTAGACGCGGATGCCGTCTTGGAAGTCCGAGAACACCACCAGCGCATCGTATTTCTCGACCAGCAAGCGGTCGATCCACGCGCCCAGGGATCCCTTCTCGCAGGGTAGCCGCAGGCGGGCCAACAACTGTCGCCCCGCCGGCGTCAGCGCGGACTCCACGGTCTGGGAAAGCGCTTCGGTCAAGCGCGGGGCCTCCCCGCGGAAGGTGCGCCCATGTACGATGTGGTCTTCCACCGCCACGATACGGGCGCCATCGAAGAGGAAGACATCCGCGTCAGGGTATTGCTTGCGAATCTCCGCCGCCACGCGGTCGAGGTAGGGCTTCATCGAGCCCGAGCAATCCAAGTAGACCGCCACGTGCTGCGCGCGGATGGTCGCCCCCAGGACGGGCTTGCCGATGAAGTGCGTCGCCGTGCCGGACGCCCCCCCGAAACCGAAGCCCTTCCCTGCCCCATTGCTGGCCGCGGCGTGGCCGGCAGCGCCGCCGGCTGGGCCCGCCATTGCACCGTTCACTGGAGGTAAGCTCGGCAAGGCCACGCTGGCGTTCGCGTTGTTCACCGCCAAACGCTGGCGGGGCTGGAAGTTCGCCTTCGGCCGAGCCTTGACCGCGTGCTCACCAGCACTGGCGGCGCTTGCGCCAGACGCCGTCACGAAGACCGCAGGCCCTTCGTCGCGGTGGCGTGGCGCTGGCGAGCGGAACACGACCCAACACGCTGCGGCGATCAAACCTCCATGGACCAACAAAGAGGCCAGGAGACTCGACCATGTCCGGGTCGTCCGACGAGCACGCGTGAAGGAAGCATCCACCCCGACGAGTGGACGGAACGCCGCGCACGCGACAAGGGAATGAACCTATGGTCCATTCCCTGAAGCCTACGCCCGAGGACGACCTAGGGCTTAGCGCGCCGGCTTGTAGGCCTTCGCGGCAGGCGGCTGGGTCGCGGCCGGAGCCGTCGACATCGCCTTATCACCGGCGGTCGCTGGATCGACTGGTTCAGGCGGCGGCTGTTCACCAGTGCGGAGCCAAGTCACCATCTTGATCTGACCCCCAGACCCAGTAGCGCATTTTGAAAGAAGTTCCTGAGGCTCGACCTGAGTAGAGAAGAGGTAGAGGCGCGGGCCGCGACCATCGCGGGCATCGTTGAAGGCCTTGAGCCACTCCTGCTCCCAGCGCTTTTCGTCCGGCTTGCGGTTGTCGGCCCCACGTGCGATCGAAGTGTTGGTGCCATCGTAGTAGACGACGGGATAGGCCCCGCCCTGAATGTTCTTGTCCGCCTTCTCTCCCTTGATGCGGTACTGCGTCACGCCGTCTTGGAAGTCGGAGAACAAGACCAAGGCGTCATAACCCTTCTCGTCCTTCATGATGTCGATCCAAGCGCCGGCCGAGCCCTGCTTGAAGTTGTCGTCGTATTTCTTGAGGATATTCTTGCCCGTCCCCGTCAGCTTCTTCGGATCGGTCTCGCGGGCGCCCGTGCCGAAGGAGCGGATGGGCTGGCCCTTGAAGCGCTTGCCGCCGGTCACGAAGCCATCCTGCGCAGTGATGAAAAGGCCATTGTACATGTAGACGTCGGCATCCGGAAACTGCTTGCGGATCTCGGCCTCCACGCGGTCCAAATAGGGCGTCATCGACCCCGAGGAGTCCATGAACACCGCGATGCGCTGTGCGAAGATCTTGGCGCCCATGACGGGGCGGCCGACGAAGTTCTTGCCGTTGCCGACGCCGACGCCCATGCCGGAGCCGATACCGCCGCCGGAGCCGCCGCCGAAGCCCTTGGAGGAGCCGCCGGCCATCATGCCGGAGATCATCGAAGCGCTGCTGGAGGCCGGGATGTCCGGGAGGGAAATCGTCGCCGTGGCGCTCTTGGACGTGATGCGCGACGCGTTCTTCGCCAAAGTCTTCACGTTCTTCGGCTTCACCTTCGTGTCGTACATCTTCGCCTTGTCGCCGGCGGAACCGCCGCCTGCGCCGGTCGCGAACGAGTTCGGATCCTTCTTAGACGACTCCTTCGTCACGGAGATAATCAAGAACGCGGCGATCAGCACCAGGATGGCGTGGATACCGACCGAAACGATGAAACCTTCGCCACCAAA
>RFQN01000046.1 GCA_009924965.1 Verrucomicrobiota bacterium | reverse complement strand
TCGCGTTCGGCCGTGAGGGCCGTGCCGGCCGCGCTCTTCTTCACGCCCGTGACCTTGGCGCCGAGCTCGAACTTGATGCCTTGCTTCTCAAAAGCCTGCTGAGCGACCTTGGCGACATCGGCGTCGTAGGCCGGGCCCCCGATGGAGGGCAGCATTTCGACGACGGTGACCTGGGCGCCGAGGCGGGCCCAGACGGAGCCGAGCTCCAGACCGATCGCACCGGAACCGACGACGACCATCTTCTCGGGGACGTTCTTGAGGGCGATGCCGTGGTCGGACGAAATGACGGTCTCGCCGTCAAACTTCATGAAGGGCAACTCGACGATGGAGGAGCCCGTCGCGATGATGATGTTCTTGGTCTCGAGCGTGCGTTCACCGGCGGTGCTGCGGACGAGCACCTTGCCGGGCTGCTTGTCGAGGCGGCCGAGGCCTTGCACAATTTCGATGCCGCGCTTGGAGACGAGGAACTTCACGCCTTGGTTGAGCTGGGCGACGACCTTCTCCTTGTTGGTCATCATGGCGGTGACGTCGAAGGTGACCTTCTCGCCGCCGACGAGGCCGTGCTTCTTGCCGTGCGCGACCTGATGGAAGACTTCGGTGGAATGGAGGAGGGCCTTGGAGGGAATGCAGCCGACGTTGAGGCAGGTGCCGCCGAGGACGGGGTCCTTTTCGACGAGGGCTACCTTCAGGCCGAGCTGGGCGGCCTTGATGGCGGCGACATAACCGCCGGGGCCGGAGCCGATGACAACGAGATCGAGTTGAGACATTGAGGTGTAGGAAAAGGGATTAGGCTCCGAAGAGCAGGGTGTGGGGCTCTTCGATGTACTGGCGCACCTTGACGAGGAACGTCACGGCTTCCTTGCCGTCGATGATGCGGTGGTCATACGAAAGCGCGAGGTACATGATCGGGCGGATGACGACCTGGCCGTTTTCGGCGACCGGGCGCTCGACGATGTTGTGGAGGCCCATGATGGCCGCCTGCGGGTGGTTGAGGATCGGCGTCGAGAGCATCGAGCCGTAGATGCCGCCGTTGGAGATGGTGAAGACGCCGCCCTGGAGTTCAGGCAGCTGGATCTTGCCGTCGCGGGCGCGTTTGCCGAAGTCGGTGATGGCCTTCTCGATGCCCGCGAAGCTGAGCTCGTCGCAGTCGCGGACGACGGGGACCATCAGGCCCTTGTCGGTGCCGACGGCCACGCCGATGTCGTAGAAATTATTTTCGACGATGTCTTCGCCGTCGAGCTGGGCGTTGACCGCACGGACGTCCTTGAGGGCCTGCACCGCGGCCTTCACGAAGAAAGACATGAAGCCGAGTTTGACCCCGTATTTCTTGAGGAATTCTTCACCGTGGCGTTTGCGCAATTCCATGACCGGAGCCATGTTGACCTCGTTGAAGGTCGTGAGCATCGCGGTCTCGGACTTGGCTTGGACGAGGCGTTCGGCGATCTTGCGACGCAGCGGCGACATGCGCTTGCGCGTCGTACGGCCTTCGCGGGAAGGGATGGCCGCCGGGGCGGTGGCGGCAGCGGGAGCGCTCGGAGCAGGGCTGGTCGTAGCCGGCGCGACGGCCATGATCGGCGTCTTGCCGTCGAGGGCGGCCAGCATGTCACCCTTAGTGACGCGGCCGGCTTTACCGGTGCCCTGGATGGAAGCGGGGTTAAGGCCGGTCTCAGCAGCGATGCGGCGCACCGCGGGAGAGATTTCGGCGGCGGCGCCAGACTTAACCAACACTGGGGCGGCCTTGGGCGCAGGCGCCGGGGCTGCGGCAGGCTTAGCGGGTTCCGCTTTGGCGGTAGCGGCGGGAGCTGCGGCAGGGGTCGGCGCGGCACCTGCAGCGCCCGCTTCGATTGTCGCAATTACTTGCCCGACCAAGACTTCGGTGCCCGCGGGGACCGTGATAGTGATGCAGCCGTCGACCTCCGCCGTGCCTTCGGACGTGACCTTGTCGGTCTCATAAGAGAACAGAGGCTGACCTTTTCGGACAGCGTCGCCGCTCTTAACGGTCCAAGATGCAAGGAGACCTCCGGTAATGGATTCTCCCATGGGGGGGATTTTGACTTCGACAGCCATGAAAAGTGAGTGGTCGACTTTGGAAGCCCCCCGTCCTCGTTTCAACGGGGAAATATGCCAATAATCGCCTTCTTCCTCTCTATTGAGGGGTAGAAGACGCCTAAAATGCCGTCTCTCTCTAGCCTAATGAGCGAATTTAGGCGTTAAAGGCCTGTCGGATGACATCCGCCTGTTCGACCTTGTGGACCGAGAGGGCACCGACTGCCGGGGAAGCGGCGCTGTCGCGACCAGCGTAAACCGGACGGATGCCGAGGGCGGATTCGATCAAGGGGGCGACGAAGGACCAGCCGGCCATGTTCTGCGGTTCGTCCTGGACCCAGACCAGCTTGGCCGGGGCGCCGTACTGTGCGTGCAGCTTCTTCAAGGCAGCCGCGTCGAACGGATAGAACTGCTCGAGGCGAACAATCGTAGTGGCGGTGTCCTTACGGGCGGCGCGTTCAGCGTCGAGTTCGTAGAAGACCTTGCCGGAACAGAGCACGAGGCGTTCGGTCTTGGCGGCCGGCGTCGGGTCGGCCAAGAGCGCCTCGAAGGTCCCCTTGGTCAGGTCCTGCAGCGTGCTGACGCAGGCCTTGTGACGGAGCAGGCTCTTGGGGGTCATCACGACGAGCGGCTTGCGGTGCTCGGCTTTGACCTGTCGGCGCAACGCGTGGAAGAGTTGGGCGGGGGTAGACGGCTGGACGACCTGAAGGTTGTTCTCCGCGCAGAGCTGAAGGAAGCGCTCCAGGCGGGCCGAAGAGTGCTCAGGGCCTTGGCCTTCGAAGCCATGCGGCAGGAGCATCACCAGACCGCTCGTCTGGCCCCACTTGGACTCGGACGAAGCGATGAACTGGTCGATCATGATCTGCGCGCCATTGGCGAAGTCGCCGAACTGCGCTTCCCAGATCACCAGGGAATCCGGCGCCTCGAGCGAGTAGCCGTAATCGAAGCCCAGCACGGCGTACTCGGAGAGCGTGGAGTTAACAAGCTCGATGGATTCACCGCCGCTGACGGCGTTGAGCGGGCAGTATTCCGCGTCGTTCGACGGGTCATGCAGCACGGCGTGGCGGTGCGAGAAGGTGCCGCGTTCGCAATCCTGGCCGGAGACGCGAATCGGGTAGCCTTCAGCCAGCAGCGACGCAAAGGCCAAGCCTTCACCGAGGCTCCAGTCGAAGTTCGCGCCGGACTTAAAGGCTTCCGCCTTGGCGTCGAGCAAGCGCTTGATCTTGGGGTTCGGGGCGAAGTCGGGCGGCATCGTCCAAAGGGCCGGAGCGACCTTCTGGAGCAACGCTTCGGGGACGGTGGTGTCGACCTTGGCGTCGTACGGAGACTGGAACGGACGCACGGTCGCAGGGGTCTTTTCGCGTTCAGCGATTTCCTTGGCGATGGCCGCCTTCGCGCGGTCTTGAGCGGCGTTGAGCAGGACTTCGAATTCGGTGCGCAGGGCGGCGAGTTCGCCGTCGGGGGCGGAGCCGGAGGTCGTCAGGCGCGAGGCATAGAGCTCGGCGACGCTGGGGTGGTTGGAGATCGTGCGATAGAGGACCGGCTGGGTGAAGGCAGGCTCATCGGTCTCGTTGTGTCCGTAGCGACGGTAGCAGACGATGTCGACGACGGCGTCGGCGGCGAACTGCTGGCGATATTCGAGGGCGATCTCGGTGGCGAGGACGACGGCATCGGGGTCGTCGCCATTGACGTGGAAGATCGGGGCTTCGACGAACTTGGCGATTTCGGTGCAATGGCGACCGCTACGCGCTTCGTCGGGGCCGGTGGTGAAGCCGACCTGGTTGTTCGTGACGATATGGACCGTACCGCCGACGGTGTAGCCTTTGACGTTCGAGAGGTTGAAGGTCTCCATCACGATGCCTTGACCAGCGAAAGCGGAGTCGCCGTGGATCAGCACGGGCAGGGCAGTGGAGCGCTTGCCGTCGCTCTGCAGGTCGACGCGGGCGCGGGCACGGCCGAGGACGACGGGGTTCACGGCCTCGAGGTGGCTCGGGTTGTAGGCAAGGGTGATGGCGACCTTCTTGCCTTCGACCGTGCGTTCACCCTCATAGCCAAGGTGGTACTTCACGTCACCGTCGCCCGTGGTGGTGTCCGGAAGGTGGTTCTCGGAAAAGCCTTCGAAGAGGTACTCCGGCTTCTTGCCGCAAGTGTTGACGAGGACGTTGAGGCGGCCGCGGTGGGCCATGCCGATGACGATGTCGCTGATGCCGAGGCCAGGGGCGCGGCTGATGAGGCGTTCCAAGGCGACCAGCAAGGTCTCGCCGCCTTCGACCGAGAAGCGCTTGGCACCGACAAAGGTCTTGTGCAGGAAACGTTCAAACTGCTCGGCCTGGACGATGGCGCGGAGGAAAGTACGGCGGGTCGCAGCGTCGTAGGCCGGACGGAGGCCGCACGCTTCGATGCGCTCCTGCAGCCAGCGGCGACGGGCGCCGTCTTGGATGTGCGTGTATTCGACCCCGATCGGGCCGCAGTAGGTGGCCTTGAGCTTCGCGAGGATCTCGGACAGCGGCAGCACCTGCCCCCCGAGGAAATCGGCGGTGTAAAAGGCTTGAGTGGCGGGCAGGGCGTCGAGGCCCAGGGCCTTGTCGGTCAGTTCGAAATACGGCGTCGGGTCCGCCAATGGGTTCGTCTTAGCCTGCAGGTGGGCCAAGGTCCGGTAAGCGTGAATCGCGGCAAAAACCTTGGCTTGGCCAGCGGCATCGACGGAAGCACCCACCGCACCGCCTTTCGCCGGCTTCGGCGGAAGGGACAGGCCCAGTTCGAAGCCTTCAAAGAAAGCGCGCCAGTCGGCGTCGACCGCTTGCGGGTCTTGTTTCCAGCGCTCGTGGTACTCCGCGACCAGGTCGGCGTTCCAGCGTGATCCAACACTCAGATGTTTCATTTAAGTTACAGATAAAGAGGGTCTTTCAGTAAACCCCTTGGGTCTCCTGAAACAAGCCCAGACCCCGCCGAAAATACAGGAGTTTGGTCGTTGCATCGGCTAAAATGGCTAGGTTTAATCACAAAACGTCGATGTCTACCCCAAGACCGGCAAACCGCTCCTATTCCACGGAAGCCCTCGAACGCTGGTTCGGGAACCTTCCGGAGGACTGGGAGGGCGTCTTCAAGGCGGCAGACTTAGAGGAAGGGCGCCGATTGTATACCGAAGGGTTGGTCAGAACGCTCGAACTCAAACCCACTTCCGCGGAGGGCGTGACCAAGACCGAAACGCAAACCGTCCGCGCCGTGATCGAGCTGCGCGACGGCGCCATCGAGTGGCGCACGTCGCTGCCGGAAGAGGAGAACGGCGCGCCGTTCGCCGTCGCCACGATGTATGAGGTCGAAGAGCTGCTCGCCGATGAAATCAAGGCCATCGACGACACCGCTCCCGTCGCAGAGGTGGCGCCCGTGGCCAAGCCCGAGACCAAGGATACCGGTGGCAAGACCGCCCTGAAGCTCCAGGTCTCCTTCGACCTGACCTCCGAAGGCCTGACCGCTTCGGCTTCCTGGGTCGGTCGTGGCGGGCATGCTTGGAACTGCTTCGGCCCTGGCTCTATCCCGGGCGACGAGCTGTCGGACGAGCAGCGCCAGACGCTTTTCCGGTTCAGCACGGTGGCGCATCGGGCGGGCTACACCTACAGCAAGACCGCGGGCACTTGGGCGATGGACAACATCGGACGCATCGAACGGTTCGTCCGCGAGGACCTCAACGAGTGGCGTAAGCGCTTTAAGCTGCAAGGGGAAGAGGCGCTGAACATCTTCCGGAACGAACAGCTGCAGGTGGCGGTTGACGCTGAGGCTGAAGCCGGCGCCGACGGGAAGTCCTTCCGGCTCAATTGGCGGCTAAAGGCCGGTAGCCATCAGCTGCAGAGCCATGAGCAAAAGCTCCTGCTCAAGGCCGGTGGCCGCCCCGTGATCCTGCCCGGCAAGGGCGTCGTCGCCTACAACGCAGCCGTTGCCGACTTCTCCGAAGACTGGAAGGCCAAGGACGGCGAAGTCCCTCGTTACCTGCTGCTCTCGCTTTTCGACCACGCCGCCGTGGGCGCGCTGAAGCTCAACGACGAGCTCCGCGCCTGGAAGGACCAATTGCTGCAGGAGCCCGTCCCGCCGGACAACTTGCCGGTGCATCTCCGTCCTTACCAGGCGAAGGGCGTCACTTGGTTGGGCCGCCTCTGCGACCTTGGTTCTCATCCGCTGTTGGCGGACGAAATGGGCCTCGGCAAGACCGTGCAGGTCCTGGCTCTCCTGGCGTCGCGGCCGGCCGGCGAACGTTCGCTCATCGTTTGTCCCGCCAGCGTCATTCCGGTCTGGCTCGGCGAAATCAAACGCTTCCACCCGGAACTCACGGCTTCGGTCCTGACGGCGGACGACGACTTCGCCCGCCATCCGGAGGCCAAGCTGTGGATCTCCAGCTACACCCAGCTCCGGCGCCACGCCAACCTCCTGGAGAAGACCAAGTTTGGTTACGCCATCTTGGACGAAGCCCAGGCCATCAAGAACCCCGAATCCAAGACCACGCAGACCTGCCTGGCCGTCCAAGCCGAGCACCGCATCGCGATCACCGGCACGCCGCTCGAGAATCGGCCGACCGACCTCTGGACGATCTTCCGTTTCCTGATGCCGGGCCTGCTCGGCAAGCGCGCCAACTTCGAGCGCATCATGCTGCGCGATCCTTCCGCCGGCCTCGTCAAGGTACGTCGTCAGGTGTCGCCGTTCATCCTGCGCCGCCTGAAGCGCCATGTCGCCGCCGATATTCCTCCCAAGATGGAGGTGGTGTTGCCTTGTCCGCTGACGCATGAGCAGCGAGCCTTGTACCAGCACCTCACCCAGGGCAGCGGCCTCTCGGGAGAGCTCGCGGGTCTGTTGTCGCGCGACGCCACCTCGGTCCTGACCCTGCTGATGCGTCTGCGTCAGGTGTGTTGCGACCCGGGGCTGTTGCCCGAGAACTCGGGCTGCCCGAGCGCGCACTCCGGCAAGATCACCATGCTGGTCACGAAGCTGGCCGAAGTCGCCGCCAACGGCTCCAAGGCGGTCGTCTTCTCGCAGTTCGTTTCACTCATCGAGCGCGTCAAGAAAACCTTGGCCCGCGACTTGCCGAGCCTGCCAATCTTCGAGCTCACCGGCGAGACCAAGGATCGCTCTGCGCCGGTCGAGCAGTTCAAGGAGACCAAGGGTCCGGCCTTGTTCCTGGCTTCCTTGAAGGCCGGCGGCACCGGCATCACCCTCAATTCCGCGGAGTACGTCTTCCTCTTGGACCCTTGGTGGAATCCGGCCGTCGAAGCCCAGGCCGTCGACCGCGTCCACCGCATCGGCCAGAAGAACCCCGTGTTCATCTACCGCATGATCGCCCCGGGCACGGTCGAAGAGCGCATCGAAGAGCTCAAGCAGGAGAAGCGCGAGCTGTTCTCGGCGGTGGTCGGCGACATCCCGGACATGACGGATTGGACCCGCCACTTCTCGTCGCTGGACGCGCTCATCCGCCTCAGCGATTCGCCGGCGGCCGAGGCTTCAGCCGAAGTCGCCCCCGAGCGCGAGCAGGAAGCCTGAGCTACTTGGCGATGAGGTCGTAGGCCTCGGCGCCGGTCACGGTGACCTCCGCGAACTCGCCCACGGCCAACTTCTTCGGGACCTTGACGATGCCGTCGATGTCCATGGCGTCGCCTTCGCTGCGGCCGACGCCTGGGCTCTCGACGAGGACCCGGAGTTTACGGCCGACGAAGCGTTCGCCGCGCTCCTTCGACAGGCGCTGGAGCAGGGTCATCGCGCGATCATAACGATCGGCCTTCACGGCGTCGGAGAGGTGGCCCTCCATCTTGGCGGCCTTGGTGCCTTCTTCCTTGGAATACTTGAAGATGCCGACGCGGTCGAAGCGCGTGGTTTCGAGGAAGGCCAGGAGTTCCTGGAAGTCTTCTTCGGTCTCGCCGGGGAAGCCGACGATGAAGGTCGTGCGGATGGCCATGTCAGGAGCCCCGACGCGCATGCGGCGGATGAGGTCGCGGATGTAGTCGCCGCTGGTCTCGCGCTGCATGGCGGTGAGCATCTTGCTGGAGATGTGCTGCAGCGGGATGTCGACGTAGCGGGCGACGTGCTTGGACTGGGCGATGGTCTCGATGAGTTCGTCGCTCCAATGCGCCGGATGCGTGTAGAGCAGGCGGATCCAGTAGTCGCCCGGGATGGCGTCGAGCTCGCGGAGCAAGGAGGCGATGGATTCGCCCTTGGAGGAGTCGACCTTGCTGCGCGGGTTGGGGCGCTCCTCGGTCCAGCGGTCCATGCCGAAGTACGTCGTGTCTTGGGAGATGAGGTTGAGCTCCTTGACGCCTTCCTTGACCAACTGCTGGGCTTCCTTGACGACCGATTCGACCGTACGGCTGCGATGGCGGCCGCGGATGCGGGGGATGATGCAGAAGGTGCAGGGGTGGTTGCAGCCTTCGGCGATCTTGATGTAAGCCGAGTGCTTCGGCGTGAGGCGGAAGCGGGGCGTATCGTAGTCGGGGATGAAGGTCGTGGTCTTCGCGAGGAATTCGGTCATGCCGGCCTCACCGCCCATGACCTTATGGATGACCGGGACGATGTTCGTCACCTGGTCGAGGCCGATGAAGGCGTCGACCTTAGGGAGTTCGACCTGGCCTTTGGCGCCTTCGACGACGGGCAGGGCGCCTTGGTAACGCTGGGCCATGCAACCGGCCACGATGAGCTTTTGGTTCTTCTTACGCGCCGTCGCCTTGCCGTCGCTCATCTCGTAGATGGCTTCCAGCGCCTCGTGCTTGGAGGCGTCGATGAACGAGCAGGTGTTGACGATGACGACGTCGGCCTCGGCGGCGTTGGCGGTCATGCTCATGCCGGCCTTGGCGAGGTGGCCGATCATGATTTCGGAATCGATGAGGTTCTTGGCGCAACCAAGGGAGACTAGGCCTACTTTGACGGACATGGGTACAGAAAGACCACCTTGGCCGAGAAAAGCAACCTTCCGGGGCGGTTAGAGCAGGAGCCACACCGCCGCAGGAATGTCCTCCGGGCGGGCTTGGGTAGTCAGGCCATGGGACGGCAAGGCCTCGAGCCAAGCGCGGACATCGGGCGCGTCTGGGAAGAGCTTCTTGCCGGAAGAGCCGACCTGCTTGCGGCGTTGCGTGAAGAGCGCGCGGGCGACCTCACGGGCG
>RFQN01000444.1 GCA_009924965.1 Verrucomicrobiota bacterium | reverse complement strand
AGATGTGTATAAGAGACAGGGTGCTGCCCGAACTCAATGGCAAGCTTGATGGCTACGCCATCCGCGTACCGACCATCAATGTCTCGATCGTCGACCTGAGCTTCACCGCCAAGCGCGCCACCAGCGTCGAAGAAGTGAACGCCATCATGAAGGCGGCAGCCGAGGGCGAGCTCAAGGGCATTCTCAACTACACCACCGAGCCGCTGGTCTGCCTGCGCTACTTCGGCCCGGAAGTGAACCCGGACGCTCCGGCCATGGGCGCCTACAAGAAGGCCAAGAAGAAGTAAGCCTTCCGCGCCCTCACCCACCTGTACCCCAACCCCACCCCTACGCCCATGAAACTGCACAACGCGATGTGGCCCGGCCTCGTCGGCAAGGAGCCCAACACCGACCACCCGCCGATTGCCCTCGACCGCATGCTCGAGATGACCGTCGCCGCGAACGTCGACGGCCACAAGTTCGACGGCGTCGACCTCTTCCTGTTCCACCCGCACACCGACCCGGACATCTCGAGCGACGCCCTCAAGGCGATGGCCGACAAGATCGCCGGCAAGGGCCTCAACGTCGGCTCCCTCGTGGCGCCGGTCTGGGGCGGCACCGTGGGCGACTCCGCCATGGGCTCCGATGAACAGCAGCAGAAGTTCCTCCTCGCCATCGAGAAGGCCTGCCGCATCGCCCAGCAGCTGAACAAGCACGGCGTGCGCAAGTACGGCGTGATCCGCGTGGACTCCGCCGAGTTCGGCGTGGCCAAGTGGCGCGAGAACCCGAAGGCCAATACGGCCCGCATCGTGGACACCTTCAAGAAGGCCGCGAAGATCGCCGCCGACCACGGCGAGCGCCTGGCCGCCGAAGGCGAAATCTGCTGGGCCGGCATGCACTCCTGGAAGGCCATGCTCGACACCCTCGAAGGCGTCGGGATGCCGAAGCATTTCGGCTTCCAGGCCGACCTCGCCCACACCTACCTCTACCTGATGGGCTACAACGAGCCCGAGGCCGCCCTGCTGAAGGAA
>RFQN01000443.1 GCA_009924965.1 Verrucomicrobiota bacterium | reverse complement strand
GGCATCGACGCCGTCGACCTGCTCGCCGTCGACGAAGCCCATGCCGTCAAGAACCCCTCCGCGCAGCGTACGCAGTCCGTGAAGCGCCTCTGCGGGCTCGCCGAACACGTCGTGTTCATGTCGGGCACCGCGCTCGAGAACCGCTTGGAAGAGCTGCATACGCTCGTCACGACCGTCCAGCCGAACATCGGCCCGGAAGTCTCGGCGCTCCTGCAGCAGGCTCGGCCGGTCCCGGCCGAAGTCCGGATCAAGCTCGCTCCTGTCTATCTCCGCCGCACCCAGGCGGACGTCCTCACCGAGCTTCCGGACCTCACGGAGACCGACGAAGTCATCCCGCTCGAACCGGCGGACCTCGAAGCCTATCGGGCCAGCCCTGATAACCTCATGCATCGCCGTTTGGCGGCGAGCATCGGGGCTGGCAGCCAGCAATCGGCGAAGTTCGACCGCTTGCGCGAGCTCCTCGAAGGCTACAAGGCCGATGGGCGCAAGGTTGCCGTCTTCTCGTTTTTCCGTCAGGTCCTCACCGACGTCAGCACGACCGTCGGCGGCTGCGCGCAGATCCATGGCTCGATCAGCGCCGAGGAACGCCAGCTCGTCCTGGATCGCTTCGCGGCGCAGGAAGGCTTCGGCGTCATCGCGCTGCAGATCGAAGCCGGCGGCGTTGGCATCAACCTGCAGTGCGCGCAGGCTGTCATCCTGATGGAGCCCCAGTTCAAGCCCTCGACCGAACGCCAGGCCATCGCGCGCGTCCGCCGCATGGGCCAGACCCGCAAGGTCACCGCGCATCGCCTCATCGCGCAAGGAACCGTCGACGAAGCCCTCGTGCTCCTCGTCGAGCAGAAGAAGCAAGTCTTCGCCGACTACGCGCAGCGCAGCGCGATCAGCGAAGCCAGCGCCATGGCGATCGACGCCGGCAGCGCCGCGATGGCGGAGTTGCGGAAAGCCATCGCTTGAAGGCGCAGCGAAGCTGCGAGGGGATGCGCTGGCATGGTGACACGGGGACAAGGGGT
>RFQN01000442.1 GCA_009924965.1 Verrucomicrobiota bacterium | reverse complement strand
AGCCAGTCGCAGGATTTCAGCACGTCCAGATGATGCTCCACCACGATGAGCGAATGGCCGGCTTCCGTGAGGCGATGCAACAGGCCGATCAGGCGGGAGACGTCCTCGCGGTGCAGGCCCGTCGTCGGTTCGTCGAGCAACAGCAGGGCGCCCGGCTTGCGCGCGTCGATCTTCGAAAGGTAACGGACGAGCTTGAGGCGCTGGGCTTCGCCGCCGGAGAGCGTGCGGGAGAGACGGTCGAGCGCCAGGTAACCGAGGCCGACGGCCTCGAGGTAACCCAAGCGGGCCAACATGGCTTCGAGGGCGTGGTCGGCCGGATGGCGGGAGTCCTTGGGCGCGTGCGGCCGGAGCAGCGCGCGCAGTTCGGTCACCGGGAGCGCGTAGAGCTCGGGCAAGCTCCGGCCCTGCCAGCGCCACCAGAGCGATTCTTCGCGGAAGCGCTGACCGCGGCATTTCGGGCACTCTTCGTAGGCGCGCCAACGCGACAGGAAGACGCGAACGTGCATCTTGTAAGTGCTGGATTCGAGCCAACGGAAGAACCCGCGGATGCCATACCATTTCGATTCCCACTCGCCGGGGACGTACGTCGGGTCACCGTCTTCAAGGAACCGCCGATGGGCCGCCGTGAGCTTGTTCCACGGCACGTCCATGGGGATGCCTTTCTTCTTACAGGCCTTGGCGAGGTCGCGTTGGCTTTCGCCGTAGACGTTGCCTTGGAACGGGGCGACGGCGCCTTCGGCGAGCGTCAGCTTGGGGTCGGGGATGATCTTCTTCCAATCGAGGCCGATGACGCGGCCGAAGCCGCGGCATTCCGGGCAGGCGCCAATCGGTGAGTTGAAGGAGAAGAGCGCGGGTGTGGCCGGACGGAACCGTCGGCCATTGACCGGCGATTCGAGGATCTCGCTGAAGCGCCCGAGTTCCACGCCCGCATCCGTCAGCACCCGCATGCGTCCGCCGCCGAGGCGGAACGCGACCAAGGCCGCCTCATGGAAGCGGGAGGCTTCCGCCGCGGAAACCGT
>RFQN01000441.1 GCA_009924965.1 Verrucomicrobiota bacterium | reverse complement strand
AGGCCCGCGAGATCTGGTACCTCTGCCGCCAATACGACGCGCAGCAGGCCCTCGAGATGGGCTTGGTCAACGCCGTCGTGCCCTACGCCCAGCTCGATGCCGAAGGCGTCCAGTGGGCCCGCGAGGTGATGACCAAGAGCCCGCTCGCCATCCGCTGCCTGAAGTCGGCCTTCAACGCCGAACTCGACGGCCAAGCCGGCATCCAGGAACTCTCCGGCAACGCCACCCTGCTCTACTACTTGACCGAAGAAGGCGACGAGGGTCGCTCGGCTTGGAACGAAAAACGTCCGCCGAACTTCGGCAAATTCCCTTGGCTCCCGTAAACCCGATCCGCGTCACCGAACGCGCGCAGTCGCTCGCCGCGGCTGTGCTCATGGCTGGCGACATCGCGATCGACGGGACGGCGGGAAAAGGACGCGACACCGCCTTCCTGGCGCAAGCGGTCGGGCCCAGCGGCCACGTCCACAGCTTCGACATTCAGCCTGAAGCCATCGCCTCCACCGACAACCTCTGCACGTTGGCCCCGCGGCGCACTTGGGCAAGGTGGGCGCGGCCATCTTCAACTTAGGCTACCTGCCGGGCGGCAACCCGGATATCATCACCCAACCGCAGTCGACGGCGACGGCCTTGTGCTCCGCCTACTCGGCCCTGCGCGTCGGTGGCCGGCTCATTTGCGTGGCCTACACAGGACACCCCGGCGGCATGGAAGAATCTGACGTAGTCCTAGCCTTCGCCGCCGAACGCACGACCGCTGGCGACACGGTCGAAAAGATCGGGCATGTGCCCAACCCCGGCAAACCATGGGTCCTGTCGGTGACCAAGCGGTGAGGCCGTTGGACTTCTCGTAGATTCCAGTTAAACATATCGCATGCCTGCCCGCCCACGCATCGTCCTCACCGGAGCCACGGGGCTCATTGGCAAGGAGTTGACCAAGGCATTGACCCAAGCCGGCTACGACGTCGCCGCCCTGAAGTCGCGCACCCGTGGCCCTGGGGGCATGGACATCTCCAGCGGCTGGAT
>RFQN01000045.1 GCA_009924965.1 Verrucomicrobiota bacterium | reverse complement strand
GATGAGACTTTTCCTCCTGACCTGGACGGCGCTCCTCGTGGGTTGCGCGATCCCGAAGAACGACCCGTCGTTCGTCGCGGAGAAGTCGCCCGCGGCGGCCGCCTTGGCGGGCGAAGCCCCCAAGGAAGGCACGCTTGAAGAACGCCTCAAGGCGACGAACGAGAAGAACGACCAGCGCCGCCGCGACGGCGATTGGCGCGCGGTCCAGCCGGCGGTCGGTCCTAAGCCTTAGGCTTCAGCGACCAGCCGGCGTCGCCAGCGGTTGGCCGTAGTGTTTCGCGAAGTAGACCTCCAACGCGTCCGCCAGGGCTTGCGCGGTCGCGGCCCGTTGCGCGGCGGTCCCGCGCATCTGCAGGGGCACCTCGAGTTGGATGCCGTCCAGTTGCGCGCGGTCGCGCGAGCCATGCGCCGCGATATCATAGGCGCCGTTGAAGTAGGGATCGCCCGGCGCCAAACTTTGTTTCGGCGAAGGCAGGGCGGCGAGGCCGCGGGCCTCCAGCAACCCACCCAAGCTGGTGGGTCCTCGGACGAGTTCCGCGAACCCGCTGGCAGTGAGGCCGCCGAGCGCGCGGATGGAACTGCGGTCCCGCACGGCGTTCGTGTTCAGCGCCGCGTCGCTCAAGTTCAGGTCCGCGGGCTTCAGTAGGTAGCCGATTTCCATCCGTTTGATGGGGTGGCCGTGCGAATGGATGTCGAGGTAGAGCCCGTGGGCCGAGCGTGCGCGGACGGCCTGCTCGGCCTCGTCGATGAACGCGTGGTATTCTTGCCAGACCTGCACCGCGCGGGGATGGCCTTGGGTGGCGCCCGCCAGTTCGCGGTTGCCGTCGACCTTCTTGCGCGAGAGCTCGCAGACGATCAGGTGCGGCGCGCGCCCAAACTTCTTGGTCAAGGCATCGCGGATGGCTTCTGCCAGCGCGCGGGCGTAGCTGTCGCGGACAGTGACGCCTTCCGTCCGGTCGGGAATGTCCGTGGGCTCGAGGCCGCCGTCATGCGGCACGGAAAGCACGATGGGCAGTTCGCCCGGCCAATACCGAATGTAGCCGGAGGCGCTTTGCCGCGGCGCTGGTGTTGGCGCCGTGGCCGCGGGCTGGGCCGGGCTGGTGGTCGGCTGGGCCGTGGGTGCGCAGCCCGACAGGGCTCCACAAGCGAGCAGGATGCAGACCCAGCGGGGCATGTCCGCAAGCATAGCTAGCGGGGGGCCGAGTCAAGCGGGTGCGTTAGGCGACGGCCCCGCCGGCGATGAGCGCGCGCACCGCGGCCGCTTCCGGGACGTCGTCGGAGGTGCTGGCCGCGCCGATGCCCTCCTGGAGGACGAAGCGGAGCTTGCCGCCGCGGACCTTCTTGTCGCGGCGCATCGCGTCGAGCATACGGTCCAGGGGCAGGCCGGTGTGCAGGCGCGTCGGCAGTTGGTGGGCGGCGAGCGTGCGTGCGACCGCGTCGGCTTCGGCCGCGGTGCAGCGGCCGAGCTCGGCGGAGAGGCGGGCGGCCATCACGAGGCCGATGGCGACGGCTTCGCCGTGCAGGTATGTGCCGTAGCCGGCGATGGCTTCGACAGCGTGGCCGAAAGTATGCCCGAGGTTCAGCAAGGCGCGGCCGCCTTGGGCGCTCGTCTCGCGTTCGTCGCCCGCCACCACGCCGGCCTTGATTTCCACGCAACGCCGGATGACGCGCGGCAGCAGCGGATGGTCCCAGCCCAGCGGTGCGGTGGCCGCGAGGTCGGCGAAGAGCGCGCGGTCGGCGATAGAAATCGATGCCGCGCTGGTAGGAAGCGGCCGCGAAGCCGGCGAGGTCGCCGACCACGCCGCCGCCGACCGCGAAGAGGGCGCCGTCGCGGGCCACGCGGTGCTCGGCGAGGAAGTCCCAGACCCGCGCGAGTTCCGCGGCGGATTTCGCCTTCTCGCCGTCGGTCGTCGTGACGTACACCGGTAGGCGCGCCTGCAGGGCCTGCATCAGTTCGGGGCGGGCCGCGGCGATGGCGGGAGAGGTCACCGCGACGCCCCGGGCGCCGCGGGCGAGGCGTTGGTCGGCGGCGGCCAACGCCTCGGCGAAGACGCCGGCGCCGATCCGCACCGGATAGGCGCGCGAGCCGAGTTCCACTGTGACGCTTTCAGCCGACATGGGCCTACCCTGATGGCTTGGCCTCCCAGTGGCAAGCCAACCTCACTCGCCGAGGCCGACCACCGAGCGGGCGTAGGCCCGTTTATCGAAGGCCTGCAGGTCTTCGGGCTTTTCGCCGACGCCGATGAAACGGACCGGGACGCCGAGCGCGCGGACAATCGCGACCAAGGCGCCGCCACGGGCCGAGCCATCCAGTTTGGTCACCACCAGGCCGGTGAGCCCCACCGCTTCATGGAAGACCTTGGCCTGTTCCAGCGAGTTCGCGCCGAGCGAGCCGTCGATGACGAGCCACTTTTCGTGCGGCGCGTCGGGTTGGGCCTTGGCGACCACGCGGACGACCTTGCGGAGTTCTTCGAGGAGGTGTGCCTTCGTGTGCAGCCGACCAGCGGTATCCAAGATGGCGAAGTCGACGCCACGGGCGTGGGCGGCCTTGACGGCGTCAAAAGCCACCGCGGCGGGGTCGGCGCCGGCGGCCCCGCCGACGACTTCCGTGTCGAGGCGCTGGGCCCAGGTCGCCAGCTGTTCGCCGGCCGCGGCGCGGAAAGTGTCGCAAGCGCCGAGCAAGCCACGGCGGCCTTGCTGCTTCCAGAGGGAGACCAGCTTCGCGGCGGTCGTCGTCTTGCCGGCGCCGTTGACGCCGAGCAGCATGATGACGACCGGCTTGCGGTCGGTGGGCAAGGTCCACGGGCCGCTCGCGCCGAGGGCTTTCTCGAGGACGGCGGCGGCGGCTTCGGCCGGGCCGGCCTTGCGGAGGCCGGCGTCGGACTTCCAAGCCGCCTGGGCGGCGGCGACGGCTTCGTCGGCGGTGGCCGGACCGAAGTCGCCCATGATCAGGCGTTCGCGGAGTTCTTCGGCGGCCTGGTCGTCCATCGGCCGCGCCAAGAGGTTGGCGACCGCTTCAGCGGTGCGGCTCAACCCGGCCTTCAGCCTCTCGAAGAAACCACCCGCCATGGCCTTAGGCCCCTTCGGCCTTGCGCGGGTCGCGGCCGAGCGTCGCCTTGTAGCGGTCGAGGATGCCGTTGACGAAGCGCTTGGATTCTTCGGTCGAGAAGACCTTCGCGATGTCGATGGCTTCGTTGATGGTCACGACCGGCGGGATGTCCGTCCGGCGTAGAAGTTCGAAGATCGCGACGCGCAGCGTGGCGAGGTCGACCTTGGCCACGCGTTCGAAGGCCCAGTTCTGGGCGAAGCGCACGATGACCTCGTCGATGAGCGCTTGGTCGCGGATGACCCCATGGATCAGTTCCTCGGCGAACGCGTAGTATTCACGGGCCTGCGGTTGCTCGCCGAAGAAGTCGTAGAGCGCGGTGACGATGTCGCCGTGGCGTTGGACCTCCCAGGAGTAGAGGAACTGCATCGCGGCGACACGGCTGTCGCGGCGGCGGTTACGCTTGGCCGGGGCTTCGCCCGGGACGGGTTCGGCCGGGGTGACGGGCTCTTCGGGCGCAACCACGGCGATCTCGATGCCGGCCGGCAGGTTGATGCGGCGGAGGGCGTCGATGGTCGCGGGCTTGGACTCGATGATTTCCAGCAGGCGATGGTGGCAGCGGAGCTCGTCGTAGGAACTCGACGAGCGCAGGGCTTCGACGGTGGAAGGTAGCGGCAGGGGGCCGAGGGCGCGGACGCCGGTGGCCGTGACGCTGTTGGCCACGTCCGCGGCCGCTTGGTCAGCCAGGCGGAAGTCCGGCCCTTTGATGCGGATGCGGATCCGGGTGCGGGCCGGCGAATGCGAGTCGGTGTCCATCAGTTCTGGGCAAAGGGTTCGTGGCCGCCGTTCTTGGCGCGTTCTTCCGCTTCGACCTGGTCGAGGCGTTCGCCGAGCTGGATGCGGTGTTGGGCCATGATCAGGGCGGCTTGCGCGAATTCCGTACCGCGGTCGAGCGCGCCCGTGCAGCGCTCTTCGGCCTGCTGGCGGGTGTTGGTCACGACGATGCCGTTGATGACGGGGACCTCGGAGCGGAGGGCGACGTCCTGCATGGCCTTGGCGGTCGAGTGGGCGATGATCTCGTGGTGCGGCGTGTCGCCGGCCACGACCACGCCGAGCCCGATGATGCAGTCGTAGTCGCCCGACAGCGCGAGCATGTTGGTGGCGTAAGGGATCTCGCCGGAGCCCGGGACCTTGACGACCCGGAGGTTGGCTTCCTTCACCCCGCCGGCCTTGAGGCCTTGGGTCGCGCGCTTCACCAACGCGTCCACGAGGACCTGGTTGTAGGAAGCGGCCACGATGGCGATGAGCAGGTCGGCACCGTCGACTTTTTCGTAGTGGGGCTTGTCTTGGCTCATGGCGGTGGAAGAACGGAAGGCTGATGCAAGGGGTTCCGCCCTTGCCTTCAAGAGGAAACGCCAGAACCGCCTAGAACGGCACCTGTTCCACGATTTCCAGCCCGTAACCGCCCAAACCGACGACTTTCCGGCTGTTATTCGTGATCAGGCGAATCTGTCGGAGCCCGATATGCGAAAGGATCTGCGCCCCGATGCCGTAGTCGCGTGAGTCCATCGCGCCGAGGCGGATGCCTTCGCCGTCGGCTTTGACGCCACCGCCGGGTTGGGCCACGTGCACGATGACGCCGCTGCCGGCCTTGGCCACGGCGGCGAAGCTCGCCGCGAGCGAATTGCCGGCGCCGAAGGCCTGGCCACGGAAGAGGTCGCCCAGCAGGTTCTCCCGCTGGACGCGCACGAGGGTCGGCGCGTTGGTCGGGCGGCCGAGGACGAAGGCCAGGTGCTGGCGGCCGTCCGGGAGCGAACGGTAGACGCGGAGCTGGAACTCGCCCCACGCGGATTGGAACGGGCTCTCGGCGACGAGTTCGACCAGGCGTTCGCGCCGGTGGCGGAACTCGATGAGCTGTGCGATGGAGACCATGCGGAGCCCGAAGCGCTTCTTCAGTTCGATGAGCTCCGGCAGGCGCGCCATGGAGCCGTCCTCGTTGAGGATCTCGCAGATCACGCCGCTCGGGTGCAGGCCGGCGAGCGAGGCCAGGTCGACCGCGGCTTCGGTGTGGCCAGCGCGTTGGAGCACGCCGCCGGGGCGGGCCATGAGCGGGAAGATGTGGCCCGGCTGGACGAGCTGTTCCGGCTTGGAGTCGGGGTCCGCGAGGATCGCGATGGTCTTCGCGCGGTCGTAGGCGCTGATGCCCGTCGAGATGCCTTCGGCGGCGTCGACCGAGACCGCGAAGGCGGTGCGTTGCGATTCGCGGTTCTCCGGGACCATCTGGGAGATCCCCAGGCGGCGGAGCTGGTGTTCGACCGTCGGGACACAGATGAGCCCGCGCGCGTGGCGGATCATCATGTTGACCGCTTCGGGGGTGACCTTGGACGCCGCCATCACAAAGTCGCCTTCGTTCTCGCGGTTCTCGTCGTCGGTCACAATGACGAGCTTCCCCGCGGCGATGTCCGCGAGGGCTGCCTCGATGCTGTCAAAGGGCTCGTCCATGAAACGGTGGAGGGCCGAAGGTGACGGGTCCGCCCGCTGGCGCAAGCGGGGAGATGGGGTCGCGGGCGAAAACCCTGCGCAGGCGGCTTATTTCGCGGCTTCCCCGGGGGCGGGCGCGGCGGCTTTGGCCTTCGCGGCGGCCTTGGCTTTCGCCGCGGGTGCCGGGGTGGGCGCGGCCTTCATGGCCTCGGCGATCTTGCCGCTCGCTTCCTTCCAGGTCGCTTTCGGTTCCGGCTTGGCGCTCCAGAGCTGGAAATTCCGGAAGGTCGCCGTCTGTCCTGCGCACGTCAGGCCCGGGTTCGCCTTCTCCGACTTGAAGAGCGCGTCGCTGCCGAACCCCGAGATCTTCCCGTCGAGCGTGGCGACCATCGTGTCGCCGACCATCTCCAGGACGACGTGGTGCCAAGTGCCCGGCGCGAACTTCTCGGCTTGGTTGAGGAAGACCACGGCCTTGTCCGGGCCATCGTGGTCATGGTCGTCGCGTTGGATGCGACAAGCGGTGGGCGTGATCATGACGCGGGCGACATGCTCCTTGGCGTCGTTGATGCTGAGGGAAATGGACTTCGCGCCATCGAGCCGGAAGTCGAAGGCGATGATGAAGTCGCCGAGCTTCTGGCTCAGGCGTCCGGCGGCGCCATGGTTGTCCGCCGGCAGTTCCTCGACCTTGATGCCTTCGGCGGTGCGCTCCCATTTGCCCTTGGCGATTTTCCATTCGGCGGGCTTCGCCGCCAAGGTCAGGCTGTCGTTGAGGACCTCTTTGTCTGGCTCGGCCAACAAGGTGGTCGGGGCGTCGGCGGCGAGCACGGAGCAGGCCCCGAGGAAGAGGAGTGAGAGGGTGTGGCGCATGGCGTTATTTCTTGGGTTTTTCGAGGGGCTTGGGCAGGGTGCCTTTCTTGGCAGCCCAGGTCGGCTTCGGCTCGGGCTTGGCCGTCCAGAGGCGGAAATTGCGGATCGTCGCGGTGGCCCCATCGATGTGGAAGCTGGGGTTCGCACGGATGTCCTTCGCGAATTGCGGGTCGGCGCCCCAGCCGCTGATTTTGCCGTCCACGGTCAGGACGACGGTGTCTCCCGCCATCTCGAACACGACGTTATGCCAAGTACCTGGGTCGTTGGGCGTCGGTTGCGTGAAGAAGGTGAAGGCCTTTTCGGGGCCATCACCGTCGTAGTCGTCGCGACGGAGGCTGACGTAGGTCGGGGCGACGATGACGCGTGCGAGGTGCTCCTTGGCGTTGTTGATGGTGAAGGCGAAGCTCGCCGCGCCGTCGAGGCGGACGTCGAACGAGACGACGAAGGCGTCGAGCTTCACTGGCAGACGGACGATGGCGTTGTGCTTGTCGGCGACGAGTTCGGCTCCGGTGGTGCCGAGGTCGTTGCGCTCCCACTTGCCCTTGGTGATCTTCCAGAGCGAAGCCGGCGCGCCTTTGGTCATGTCGTCGTCGCCGACGAGCTTGTCCGTCTGGGCGAGGAGCGTGGCAGGGGCTTCGGTCGGCGGCTTAGGGGCGTCCGCCGCGCCGAGCGAGCACAAGCCGAACAGGAGGGCGACGAGGGGGGTTCGCATGGGCAAGGAATTAGGTGAAATCCTTCACCCCCGCAAGGTCACTTGTATTCGAGTTGGGCGGAGAAGACGCCGTCGGTGTCGGCGACGAAGCGGATCCAGTAGGCGTTGAGCGAGCGGTCGAAGGCGTGGGTGACCTGGCCACCGGCCGGCACTTCGATGGTGCGGTAGGAGACGGTCTGGCCGTCGCCCGTCACATCGAGCAGGACGTTGATGCGGGCCGCCTTGGCGCCATGGTTGCGGAGCGTCAGCGTTTTCTCGTCGTAGCCGGTCATCAGGTAAGGGTCCGAGGGTGCGCCTGCGTTGACCGTGGTGTTGAGCCACGGCCCGCCGAAGCCACGCGGCTTGCCCAACTTCCATAAGTCGTCGGCGGCGCCGACCCAGACGGCGGCCTGGCCATCTTCCGACCGGATGAGGTGCGCGTCGTTCTTCACGCCGTCCTGCACGATGGAGGCGTGACCGGAGATCGCGAGCTCGGTGAGCGTCGACCAATCCTTGAGCGGTTGCGCGCCCTTCGAGTCCGCTGGCTTGAAGTCCTCCACGCCCAGCGACACCGCCACCCACCCGCCGTTGGCCTTGAGCGGGACAGACGCGACATAGTCGCCGGTGCCCGGCCCAAACGCGCCCCAGGCATTACGGGTGAGCGTGACGTATACGATGGTGTCGTTCGCGGGGTTGATCTCGAAACTGAGCTTCGCGCCCGCAGGGCCGCGCCAGAGCGGGTCCTTGACCTTACGGGTGAACGCTGACCAGAGCGTCGGGTTACCCCAATTCAACCGATACCAGTCCTGCCAACCGCGCGCGCCGTCGTCGATCATGGCCTCCGGCTGCGCATTCGCACGTACGCCGGCGGCGACGAGCTGCGCGCTGGTGAGCGTCAGCGGCCGCGAACTGACGATGAAGCTGTCGCTTTGCCCGACGCCTGGATTGGTCGGGATCTTTCGGTATTCCTCCGGCGCGGCATACACGACGTTCGCAAAGACGAAGAGCGGCTCGAGCGTGTCGCGCACAGGCACGCTGCCGCGCCAAACCTGGCCCTCCGCGGTCACCGGAATCGTCCGCCAGAAACGCGTCAGGGTGTGCGTATCCGTCGAGGCGTAGAAACGGACTTCCTTCACGGGGCGGCTGAGGTCGGGGGTGATGGTGAAGCTCGCGTTGCCGTCAGCCGCGCGTGCCCATTGCAGCGTCGGCGTGCGGGGCAGGGTGAGCTTGCCCTTGAGGTGCTGCTCAAACCACAGCGTGGCGGCTAGGCTGGCGTCGTCGGCATGCCGGTGGTTGAAGTGCGGCGACAGCGCGAGGCCGAGCAGGGCGTCGGGGACCTGACGCCAGCTATAGGCGAAGTTGTCCTGGTGCGCGTGGAAATCGTTCGTCGGCGAGAACCACAGCGTCGGGACCTTGATCCGCGCGATGTACGGGTTTTCGACGATCGTCGCCAGGTCGCGCGCCGAGCGCTTGGTCGCAGCCGTGCCTGGGAATTTCGCCGGGTCGCCGTCGAAGTCGCCCGACCCCCCGCACGAAGGCACGGAAGCCTGCACGCGCGGGTCGATGCCCGTGACCATGGTCGTCAGCCGTCCACCCATCGAATGGCCCGTCACGCCGAGCTTGGCGCCGTCGACCTCGGGCTGGCGCTCGAGGAACGTCAGGCCGCGCCGCGCGCCGAGGCACACGATGAACCAGTTGTCGTTGCGCGGCGAATCGACCGCATCGAGCGTGAAGGCGTCGGGCGCGGTGCCGCCGGCGAAGTGGTTGGTCTTATTGCGCTGCGGTGGGTGGGTGGCGTCGAGCGCGCCCCAATCCGTATTCGGGCCGTCGTAGGCCTTGCCGTCGGCGAACGTCATCTTGTTGCCGCCCCAGTTGAGGGACAGCGCCGCGTAGCCCAGCTTCGCGTACGTGGTCACCGAGGACAAACTGGCCGACTGCCCGCCGCCGTGGATTTGCAGGATCGCCGGCAGCCCCTTGGCGCCCTTGGGGAAGGCGTAGAAAGCCGCCATCGTCGCCGGCTGGCCCTTGAACGTCCCGACCCGGTAGCGCACCACCCGGCAGACGATCCCGTCCTGTTCCCATTCCTTGGTCACCTCGGCCTCCAAGGCCTCTTTCCGAGGGTCGTAGTCGCCCCAGAGCTCAGACAGGCTCTGCGGGGCCTTCTCGTTGGCCAAAGCGGGCAGCGTGTCCGCCCCCCAAGCCATCACCCCAACCAGACAAG
>RFQN01000440.1 GCA_009924965.1 Verrucomicrobiota bacterium | reverse complement strand
TGGCGGATCGGCGCCAACAACGTCGACTCGACGTTCTACAAGGCCGACGCCAACCCGCCGCTGGAGTCGATGCAGGACAACCGCTACGTGACCGACCCGCGCACGATCGGGCCGAAGTCCGTCGACGCGTTCTTCGACTTCGCGCGCGCGACGGGCTGGAAGGTGATCTACGGCGTCAACCTCGGCGCCAACGACCCGCAGATGGCCGCCGCCGAAGCCGCCTATGCGCTCAAGGTCGGCGCCAAGGAAATCCTCGCCATCGAAATCGGCAACGAGCCCAACCTCTACCCGAAGGGCCCGAAGCGCGAAGGCATTCGCCCCGGCAATTGGGGCTACCCGCAATACAAGGCCGAGTTCGCCGCGGCCGCCGACGCCATCGTCGCCCTGCACCCCAAGGCGCCGCTGACCGGCCCCGCCGTGACCAAGAGCACGAAGTGGATGCCGCTCTTCATGGCCGACTTCAAGGACCGCATCGTCCTGGCGACTTCGCACGTCTACCCGTTGTCCGCGCCCGAAACCGACCCGCAGGCCCAACGTTTCACCTCGATCGAGAAGCTGCTCGGCGAGAAGTATCCCGACGACTGGGCGATCAAGCTCGCCGACGCCCAAGCCGCCGGCGTCCCGTTCCGCATCGGCGAATGCAATACGGCATCCGGCGGCGGCAAGCGCGGCGTCAGCAACGCCTTCGCCTCGGCGCTCTGGTCGATCGACTTCCTCTTCGACGTCGCCCGCCGCGGCGGCCAAGGCGTGAACCTGCACGGCAGCTTCACCGCGAACAACTACTCGCCCATCGTCTTCGACAAGAAGACCAACACCTACGGCCCGGCCCCGCTCTATTACGGACTCCTCTTCTTCAGCCAAGCCGCCCAAGGCCGCCTCGTCCCGACCGAGACCCAGACCACCGCGAACTTCACCGCCCAAGGCGTCCTCGGACCCGACGGCAAGCTACGCGTCACGCTCCTGAACAAGGACCTCACTCACGACGTCACCGTGAAGCTCGCCCTCGGCAAGCCCTACTCC
>RFQN01000439.1 GCA_009924965.1 Verrucomicrobiota bacterium | reverse complement strand
GCGCGGGGTTTCGGCCGCGCGTTCAAAAGAGCGGGCCAACGTCTTCCAGGCTTCGTCGCCGGTGACCCCCATGAGGCTCGTGTCGATCGGCTTGAAGCCGCGGGCGAGGGCGGGCGATTCCGGGCGGAGGCGGAAGTCGCGCTTGGCCGCATCGACGAAGAGCGGGTCGGCGAGGAGGGAGCCGACGTCTTGGCCGGTCTTTTGCCAGTCAGCCAGCGAAAGCTTCTTCGAGGTGAACGTCACCGGGCGGCCCGAGTAGTCCCAGTAGAGGTTGCCTTGCAGCAGGTAATTGGCGGTCGTGCCGGTCCAGTTGCCGCCCATGGTCTCGCCGCGGTCGAAGACCACGATGTTCTGCGCGAACGTGAAGGAGCGGTGCTCCTCGGCGCGGCTGCGCTTGAACTGGTAGAGGTCGGCGAAAGCGAAGATGTTGTTCCGCACCACGTTGTCCTTGCCGTAGTGCTGGTGGTAGCCGCCGTCGGTCGTATCGTGGCAGACGTTGCCCTCCATCGTGATGCCGGTGCTGCCTTCGTCGTTGTAGAGTCCCCAGCCGCCGTAGCTGAAGCAGCGCACGTGGTGGATGTGGTTGTGGCTGACGCTGGTGCCTTCGGAGGGGCCGAGCGTGTAGACCCCGCCCATGTCGCTGAGCAGGCCGCCTTTGCCGAGGTGGTGAAGGTGGTTGTATTCGATGCGGTTGCGCTTGGCGGAACTCGGCGCGTAGCCCCAGCGCCAGCCGACCGAGATGGCGGAATAGTAGAGGTCGGAGATCTCGTTGTTCGTCACGACGTTGTCGGAGGCGAAGCCGATCCAGAGCCCGACGGCGCAGGGGTAGATGTGGCCGCCGTCGCGGAGGATGCAGTTATGGACCGTGTTTCCGGAGGTCCGTTCGGCCGGGTTGGTGGCCTCGGCTTGGTTGCCGATACGGATGGCACCGGCCCCCATGTCGGTCACCAAGCAATGTTCGATGCGGATCTGGTTGCAGCCCTTGCGCAGGGATAGGCCATAGCTGCCGAAGTGGGAGAA
>RFQN01000438.1 GCA_009924965.1 Verrucomicrobiota bacterium | reverse complement strand
CTTGCGGATCTCGCCGCCGGCCATCGCGGACTCGTGGGCGAGGATGCCCGTGCAGGTCCAGTTGGCGGACTGGCGCGCGTTCGGGAACGGCTCGCGTTTGGCGAGGAGCGCCTGGATGAACTCGTTGGCGAGGTGCGGGTGGGAGCCGCCGTGGCCACCGCCTTGCGTGAAGGACAAGTGGTCTTCGCCTTCGCCGTAGACGCCCTTGGTCGTGAAGCGCTGGATCTCCTTCGGCAGGCGATGCGCGTAGTCGGGCACCTTGACCTTGGCGGGGATCTCCGGCTCGGGCTTCTTCGCCGTGTGGATGACCGGCTCTTCGCCTTCGACGAGCGGCCATTCGAAGGACTTCTTGGAACCGTAGACATCGATGGACTCGCGGTATTGGCGGGCCGTGTCGAAGAGCGAGCGGATGATGCGCGCGGAGACGTCGGACTTATGGAACTTGATGTGGGCCGTCTCGACCGCGAAGGGCGAGTTGTAGATCGGGATCATGTCCTCGGCGATGCGGCCGGAGCCGAAGCACGAGACGTACTCGGCATCAGCCTGGGTGAGCGCGAGCATCGGGCCGACGCAGTGCGTGGCGTAGTACATGGGCGGGAGGCCGGGCCAGTAGCCGGGCCAGCCTTCCATGTCCTGTTGGTGCGACGCCTGGAGGAACTGCAGGCGGCCGAGCTCACCTTGGTCGTACATCTCCTTCACGAAGAGGAATTCGCGGGCGTAGACCACCGTCTCCATCATCATGTAGCGGAGGCCCGTGGCCTTGACCAGCTTCACGATCTCCTCGCACTCGGCGATGGACGTCGCCATCGGGACGGTGCAGGCCACGTGCTTGCCGGCCTTGAGGGCGGCGATGGACTGGCGGCCGTGGTCGGGGATGGGCGTGTTGATGTGGACCGCGTCGATGGTCGGGTCCTTGAGCATCTCCTCGTAGGACGTGTAGCGCTTGGCGATGCCGTAGCGGTCGCCGATCTCCTTGAGCTTCTCCGGATTGCGCTGGCAGATGGCCGCGATCTCGGCGTT
>RFQN01000437.1 GCA_009924965.1 Verrucomicrobiota bacterium | reverse complement strand
ATCGATCGCCTGCTCGCCGACCCGCGCGCGGCCGACGCCGGCATGGGCTATTGGCAGGACGTGCTCGCCGAGAACCCCAACATCCTGAACCCGACCCTCAACAACTCCGGCCCGTTCCGCTGGTGGCTGCATGAGAGCCTCCTCGACCGCAAGCCGCTCGACCTGATGGTCACCGAACTCGTCAGGCTGCAAGGCAGCGAACGCTTCGGCGGGCCGGCGGGATTCGGCATGGCCTCGCAGAACGACGTCCCGATGGCGGCCAAGGCGACGGTGCTGACCGCCGCCTTCCTCGGCGTGGACGCCAAGTGCGCGCGTTGCCACGACTCGCCGGCGACGTCGACCAAGCAGGAACAGGTCTTCGCCTTGGCCGCCCTGCTCGAGACCAAGGGCGTCAAGGTCCCGGCCACCAGCAGCGTGGCGATGGACAAGCTCCGCGAAGGCGGGCGCAAACCCCTCATCGAGGTCACGCTGGCCCCGGGGGCCACGGTCCAGCCGCACTGGCCCTTCCCGGAGTTCGCGACGGAAAGCGCGGCCGACGAGCTGGCGCGCGACCCGCACGATCCCCGGGATCGCCTGGCGGCCTTGCTGACGGCGCCGGCCAACGAGCGCTTTGCCCAGGTCATGGTGAACCGGCTCTGGAGCCGGCTGATGGGCCGGGGACTCGTCGACCAAGCCGGTGATTTCGAGCGCAGCCGCGTGACCCACCCCGAACTGTTGCGCTGGCTGGCCCGCGAGCTGGTCCGGCGCGACTACGACGGCGACGCGGTGCGCAGCCTGATCCTCAACTCCCAGGCCTACCAACGGGCGGTCGACCCGTCGCGGCGTGGAACGGCGAAATAGCCAGGCCACGATGATCATCAGCAGGGAGCCGAGGAAAAAGCCCAACAGCGGCGAGAGCACGATGGCGGCGGCGGTTTTCAGAAAGCCGGCCGCGATGACCGTGCTGATGCCGCCCTTGGTGACCGCCGCACCCGCCAGTCCGCCGATCAGCGCATGCGAGGACGACGAAGGAATGCCGTA
>RFQN01000436.1 GCA_009924965.1 Verrucomicrobiota bacterium | reverse complement strand
GCTTCGCGGGCCAGCGACATCGTCGGGGCGTCGGTGATGCCTTCGCCTTGGACGTCGGAGAGGGCGACGTTGTGTTCGCCGGCGAGGGCCACGAGCTGGTGTCCGATGCCATGGACCAGGACGACCTTGATCGACAGGCTGCGCAGCACGGCGATGTCGGTCACGATGTTCGTGAAGTTCTCGTGGCTGACGATGGAGCCGTCGACCGCGATCACGAAGACATGGTCGCGGAACATCGGGACGTAACGGAGGATTCCCCGGAGGTCGGTCGGCTTCATGGCGCGCTCACGCTGGCTGGACATACCGAATCCTTATGGACTCATCGGCGGTTTCCGCAATACTGGATGAAACCATGGGAGCCCCACGCAGACCGAAAGCCACGGTGGTCCCGCCCGACCTCCAGGAGTCGGTCGACGCCTTCTTGGCCTACCTCTCGCTGGAGCGTGGTTTGGCCAAGCTCACGGTGGTGGCCTACGAGGACGACTTGGCCCGCTTCGCCGCCCATTGCGCCCGCCTGGGCAAAGAGCGCTGGACCGCGCGGCCCATCTGGTCCGCAGCGGGCTGCGGCGCGATGATTTCACTGAACTCGCCCGCGGACCGAAGTTGCGCCGGGCCTTGCCTGGCACTTTGACCGCGGAGCAGGCCGCCAAGGTGGTCTCGGCGCCCGATACCTCGACACCCCAAGGCCTCCGCGACCGCGCGATGCTGGAACTCATGTACGGATCGGGCCTGCGCATCTCCGAACTCTGCGGCGTCGAACTGCAGGCCCTCGACCTGGAGTCCGCCTTGGTCCGCGTGCGCGGCAAGGGCTCTAAGGACCGCGTCGTTCCCGTCGGCGAGGCCGCGATCGCCTCGTTACGCGCTTACCTGTCGGCTGGCCGGCCGGCCTTGGTGCGCAAGAAGACCGGGAGCGCGCTGTTCCTCAGCGCCCGCGGCCAAGCGCTCTCCCGCAAGACGTTTTGGCTGAGCGTCAAGCAGGCCGCGGCCCGTTCGGGCATCGACGTACCGGTCAAGCCGCACCTCTTGCGGCATGCCTTC
>RFQN01000435.1 GCA_009924965.1 Verrucomicrobiota bacterium | reverse complement strand
GTCGGGCAGGACCTCGAGCAGGAATCCGGTGAGTTCGCCGGCGGGGGCGGGCGCGGTGACGACGTAGACGTCCTTCGTCGGGTTCTTGCCGCTGGCGAGCCAGCTGCCGTCCGCTTGTTGCTTGAGAGTCGCGCCGCCTTCGCTGAGGGCTTGGGTGCCGGCCAACGGCTTCCAGGCAACGGCTTTGCCCGTGAAGCCCTGCCGGAGCTTTTGCTCCCAGGCGCTTTGGGCGCTGGGGGCCTCCTTGGCGGCGGCTTTCACGGCTTGCTCGGCTTCGCCGATGGCTTTCTCGAGCTCGGCGAGGCGCTGCTTGGCTTCGGGGGTCGCGAAAGGATGCGTCGGTGGCGTGTTGCCGCCCTTGCGTGTCGCGGCAGCGCCGCCAAACTCACCGAGCACGCCGGATTCGTCGTTGGAATTGAAGTACGAGAAGAACTGGTAGAATTCCTTCTGCGAGATGGGGTCGTATTTGTGGTCGTGGCAACGGCAGCAGTTGAGCGTCAGCGCCATCCAGGTCGACCCCGTCGTCTCGACGCGGTCGATGACGGTCTCGACGGCCCATTCGGCCACGATGCGGCCGCCCTCGCCGTTGAGACGGTGGTTGCGGTTGAAGCCCGTCGCGACGATCTGGTCCTCCGTCGGGTTGGGGAGGAGGTCGCCGGCGAGCTGCTCGACCGTGAAGGCGTCGAAAGGCTTGTTGCTGTTGTAGGCGCGGATGACCCAATCGCGCCAAGGCCACATGGTCCGGTGCGTGTCGCTTTGGAAGCCGTTGCTGTCGGCGTAGCGGGCGAAGTCGAGCCACTGCGCGGCCATGCGTTCGCCGTAGTGCGGCGAGGCCAGCAGGCGATCGAGGGCCTTGGACCACGCGTCCGGCGACTGGTCGGACAGGAAGGCCGCGAGGTCGGCGTCCGACGGCGGGAGCCCGGTCAAGTCGAGCGCGGCGCGGCGGAGCAGGGTGGTCCGGCTGGCTTCGGGGTTGCCGCTGAGGCCTTTGGCTTCGCGGGCTTGTGCGACGAAACCGTCGATGGCGTTGCCGCCCGCGGGAATCGGGG
>RFQN01000434.1 GCA_009924965.1 Verrucomicrobiota bacterium | reverse complement strand
CGTGAACGAGACGGAGTTCAACCGCGCCGCGCTCGTGCACCGCCACCTGCATTTGGACAAGGGTAAGCGTGCGCTCTTCGCCTGCGAAGGCTTGGCGGCGCAGGTCGGCCCCGATACCACGAACTACACCTCGACGGCGCTGTACCCCCTCGCCGACACCTTCTCGCTGCACTCCCGTCCGGGCGCCGCCAAGGTGATCTACCTCGACTTCAACGGGCATACGACCGCCAACACGCCGTGGAACTCCGGCGTCAACGCGAACGTGAACATCGTCTCGCCCGCCTTTGACCTCGATGGTGACCCGACGACCTTCAGCGATGCGGAGCGCGCCGCCATCCAGGACGTCTGGCGCCGCGTGTCTGAGGATTATGCCGCGTGGGATGTGGACGTCACCACGGCGGATCCGGGCCTCGAGAACATCCGCCGCACCTCGACCACCGACGCCAACTATGGCGTGCGCGTCGTCATCGGTGGTTCGAGCATGCAGTGGCTGGGCTCGGCCGCAGGTGGCGTCGCCTATGTGGGGACCTTCAATTCGGTCGTGTCGGCCTCGCTGACCGCCAACGACATCCCGGCGTTCGTCTTCCCGCAGCAGTTGGGCAACAGCGCCCGCCTGATCGCCGAGGCGGCTTCCCATGAAGTCGGCCATACGCTGGGCCTGTATCACTCGGGTCAGACCACGGGCGTGGAATACTACGCCGGCCATGCCGATTGGGCGCCGATCATGGGGGTCAGCTACTACAAGTCTGTCACCCAATGGACCAAGGGTGACTATCCTCTCTCCAACAACACGCAGGACCAGGTGGCCATCATCAGCGGCAAACTGCCCCGCTTGGCTCCTGCGCATGGCGGTAACGCCGCGACGGCTTCCGTGGTCTCCGGCAATTCTTTCACCGCGGGTGGCGTGATCACCGCGAACGTGCAGCAGCACTGGTTCAAGCTCTCCGCCGGCGCCGGTCCGCTGTCGGTGAGCGGTGCCGTGGCCCAGCCTTCGCCCGACCTCAAGCTTTCCCTCTCCCTCGTGAACGGGAGCGGTGCCCTGGTGGCGC
>RFQN01000433.1 GCA_009924965.1 Verrucomicrobiota bacterium | reverse complement strand
CTGACGTCCCCTCTGTCGCGGTCTCCTCCATGAACGCCGGCCTGATGGGCGGCGGCTCCTCTAAGGGCTTCGGCGGCGGCTCCGGCGGCGGCATCGGTTCCGGCATCGGCGTCGGCCGCGGCAACGGCAAGAACTTCGTCTCCGTCTTCGGCAGCAAGATGGCCGTCAACGGACTCCCCGGGACGTTCTACGACTTCAAGCAGAACAAGTCGGGCAAGCCGACGCCGATGATGGGCGGCGCCCCTGAAAAGTTCGGCGATCCTTCGAACGGCCCGGCCATCGGCCTCTACAGCAAGGCCGTCAATGAGTTCCTCGACAAGGGCTTCGCGCCTTCCAGCTTGAGCGACGTCTTCCGCGCCCCCGACACGCTCCTCGCCTCGCAGATCTTCATCCCGCCCTGCCCGGCGACCGAAGCCCCCAAGGCCTATGGCGTGGGCGAACTCTGCAAGCCGTCCCGCTGGATCGCCCACTACAAAGGCGCCGTGAAAGCCCCGCAAAACGGCAAGTTCCGCTTCGTGGGTTCCGGCGACGACTTCCTCGTCATCCGCTGGGACCGCAAGGTCGTCCTCGACTCCGGTTACCAGCACTTCGTGGTCGGCAATGAAAACATCTACCCAGGCTTCGGCAAAAAGCCGTTCGACGAGACGCACCCGTCCAAGCTCGGTAAGCCGCTGCGGTGCGGGCCGTGGATCACCGCGACTAGGGACAAGGAAACGCCGCTGGAAATCGTCATCGGCGAAACGCCGGGAGGCACTTTCTACGCCATCGTCCTCATCGAAGTGGCCGACGCCTCGGGCAAACCCGACGGGCACCTCCGGCTATTCCGCATGACCACGGATGAATTACCAGACGCCATCAAGAACGGCCACCCGAGCGTCCCGGGCGTGGACATGACCGGCGGAGACTGGATCTTCAAACCCGTGAAGGCTTCGGTTTCGCGTTAATTCCCAGCATTTGACTTGGGGTTTTCCGATAATATTGAGAATAGGATTGTTTAGAAAATAAACGGGCTAGAATGGATGGACCCCGGTATGTCAGACACCCCTCCA
>RFQN01000432.1 GCA_009924965.1 Verrucomicrobiota bacterium | reverse complement strand
CCGTCCACTTGGTGGCGCGGTCGGCGAGGTACTTCACGTAGACGTCCTGGTCGTTGAGGCAGGGGATCTGCTCGAACGACTCGCCGCCGGCGTGGAGGAACTCTTCCTTACCTTCTTCGCTGATTTCCTCGATGGTCTCGAGGCAGTCGGCGGTGAAGGCCGGGCACATCACGAGCAGGTTCTTGACGCCTTCGCTGGGCAGGGCTTCGAAACGTTCGTCGGTGTAGGGCGGGACCCACTTCTCTGGCCCGAAGCGCGACTGGAACGACATCTCGAACTGGTCGGCGCGGAGGCCGGCTCGCTTGGCGAAGAGCAGGGTGGTCTGCACGCACTGGTGCTTGTAGCAGTTGGCGTGCGAAGGGCTGGGCTGGAGGCAGCAATCCTTGACCTTGGTGCAGTGGGCCTTGGAGGCGTCGCCCTTGCGGAGGTGGCGTTCCGGCACGCCGTGGTACGAGAACAGGATCTTGTCGAAAGGCTTGCTCAACCAGGGCTTGGCCGACTCGACGAGGCAGTCGATGTAGGCCGGGTCGTCGAAGTAGGGCTGGAGCACGTGGTACTTCAGGCCCGGCGCGAGGCGCGCGAGTTCTTCCTGGATCTTCACGACGACCGTCTCGTAGGACGACATCGCGTAGTGGGGGTACTGTGGCATCACGAAGAGGTCGTCGATGCCGTGTTTGAGGACTTCCTGGACGGCTTCGGCGCACGACGGCGTGCCGTAGCGCATGCCCGTGATGACGGGTAGGCCGGTGGCGGCCTCGAGCTTCTTGCGGAGCTTTTCGGTGGTGACGAGCAACGGGGCGCCTTCCGGGGTCCACACGGTCGCGTAGGCCGCGGCGGACTTCTTGGGGCGGGTGCGGAGGACGATGCCCTCGAGGAGCGCGAAGCGGAAAGGAGCCGGATAGTCGATGACGCGTTCGTCGCCCAGGAATTCGCGCAGGTAGTTGCGGACGTCGGGCACGGAAGTGCTCTTCGGCGAACCGAGATTTAGGAGAAGGATACCTTTGCGGGGCATGGGGGAAGGAGGAGGGGAAAGCCCGGGGAAGTCAAATG
>RFQN01000431.1 GCA_009924965.1 Verrucomicrobiota bacterium | reverse complement strand
CGTCCCGACGTCGAGAAGCCCGGCGACGTCGCCAAGGGCAAGGAACTCTTCGCCGGCGCCTGCCAGACCTGCCACATGATCGGCAAGGTCGGCAACGACTTCGGCCCGAACCTGCAGGGCATCGGCTCGCACCCGGCCTCCGAGCTCCTCGTGCACATCGTTGACCCGAACCGCATGGTCGACGACGAGCACCGCACCTGGAACATCAAGCTCAAGGACGGCATGCAGTATTCCGCCCTCATCGGCAGCGAGAACGCCGTCGTCATGAAGCTCAAGCAACCGGGCGGCGTGACCGTCGAAGTGAAGGTCGCGGACATCGCCACCCGTACCCGTGTCGAGACCTCGCTCATGCCGGAAGGCTTCGAAGCCCTCGGCGCTGAAGGCCTCCGCAACATCATCGCCTACCTCCGTTCCACCGCGATCTCGAACGAAGGCGTCACCGTCGGCAACTTCACCTTGCTCGACCTCTCTAGCGCGTTCACCGCCGACGGCCGTTATGGCCTCTACGCCAGCCGCGAAGGCCGCGGCGACACGCTGCCGTTCCGCAAGTTCGGTCAGCAGGTCCATAACGGCGTGCCGTTCCAGGTCGCCGACCCTGCCAAGGCCAAGGACGGCAAGAACCTCGTCCAGCTGAAAGGTGGCCCGCGTAGCTCGTACGCGCAGAGCTTCCCGCAGTCGGTGGAGATTCCCGTCGGCCTTCCGGCCACGCGCCTGCACTTCCTCGGTGGCGTCGCCGGTTGGGGCAATTCCGTGAACCTCCCGGCCATGACGCTCGAGATCCGCTTCCTCAGCGGCAAGAAGCAGGTCGTCCAGTTCGTCTCCGGCCGCGAGTTCGCCGACTACATCACCGAGGGCCACGACGTCCCTGGCTCGAAGCTCGCCCGTGGCGCGCTGCAGGATCACCAGGTCCGCACCTTGGTCGTCCCGGTCGAAAGCGCTGAACCCATCGAGAAACTCGTCCTCTCCAGTGCCGGCAACATCGTCGCCCCGACGACCGCGGCCATCACGGTGGAGTTCGGTGGCGCGCCCAACCCGCCGAAGTCCGATGCC
>RFQN01000044.1 GCA_009924965.1 Verrucomicrobiota bacterium | reverse complement strand
GCGGAAGGGCGTCTTCATGGCGTCAGTTTATGTGGCCGCCGGGCCGAGGACAAGGGCAGGCTCCCGGGAAACGCTGCGTCGGCAGGGTATTAGCCCAGCGAACGGTGGCCGTTAGCCGGGCCGAGGGCCTGCGCAGCCGCCTCAGTTCTTGTGCGCGCTGGCGGGAACGAGCAGCGCGCGCAGCTTGCGGTAGGCGCGTTCCTCCAGTTGGCGGACGCGTTCGCGGCTGACGTTCAGCCGTCCGCCGACTTCATCGAGGGTCCATTCGGCCCCATCGTTCAGGCCGGTGCGGAGCTGGATAATGAGCGCTTCGCGGGCATCGAGCGTCCGGAGGTGCTCCTGGATGAGCGCGGCGTCGAGCCGCAGCGCGGCCTGTTCGGCGGTGCCGGCGGCCTCGTCGTCGCAGAGCGTGTCGCCCAGCGTCGTGTCGCTGTCTTCTCCGATGGGGGCGTCGAGCGAGACTTTGCCCTGCGCCAACCGGCGCAAGGACGCCACCTTGTGTTCGTCTTCCTGCATCGCCGCCGCGAGCTCCGCATCCGTCGCGGCGCGGCCGTGGACCTGCAGCAGGGTCGCTTCGTGTCGACGCAGGACCTTGAGCGTCTCGCGGATGTTGCGCGGCAGGTCGACGACGCGGCGCCGGCCGATCTCGGCCATGATCAGGCTGTAGATGGCCCAGCTCGCGTAGGTGGTGAAGCGCACCTGCTTCTCCGCGAGGAAGCGTTCCGCGGCGACGACCAGGCCGTGGTTGGCGGCGCTGGTCAGTTCCTCGCGTTCTTCCGGCGAGCGGGCGTACTTGCCCGCGCAATAGACCGCGAACTTGAGGTTGTGGCGGATGAGTTCGTCGCGGGCCGCCAGCGCATCGGCGGTGAAGCGGCCTTCGCCCACGCGCCCGGCCTGGATGCGCACGGCCAAGCGAAGTTCTTCTTCCATGCTCAGCACCTTGTGCTGGCCAGCCTGCTGGAGGTAGGCTGGGTAGCCCGAAAGTTCGATGGCTTCGCCGGCGGCCGGGGCGTCGGCCGTTTCCAGGCAGGCGTCGAGCGGTGCGCGGAGGTTGGCGGGTTCGAGGGACAAGCGGTCCAGCGGGTGCGAGGGAGCGGGCGTGGCGGTGGGGATGAGCGTGATCATAAAAAGTGATGGGCCTGTATATAAGGGGCTCCCAAACGGCCATTTTCGGGAGGCAGTTTCCTAACCAACTGATAATCAGTTAAATAAAATCGTATTATATTTTCGGAACCCCGGGGTCGGTGGCCGGCCGGCCAGAGGCCCTCGCCGGGGTGCCGACCCGAGACGCTAATATACCAGAGGGTTCCCTTCCCGCAAGAGGGGGCCCAGCGATTATCCAAAAAAAGGGTTCCGCAGGGTCGGCGGGCGGATTGACTGGTCGGCATGCTGCGTACCCCCTGCTTAGCCCTGTTGCTGGCCACCGCCTTGGTGCAGGCCGATTTGGTGGAGGCGAACCGCGACGCCGCGGTGGCCCCGACGAAGGATTTTTGGCTGCACGCGAACGGCTGCTGGAACCAGACGCATCCCATCCCCGCCGACCGGGCGGTCTATAATTCCTTCGCTTGGCAGGATGACCTCATCAAGAAGGACCTGCTCGCGATCAACGCCGACCTGCTCTCTAAGCAGGATGCCAATGGCGATCAGCGTCGTCTCGCCGATTTTTGGCGCTCGGCCCTCGGTTTTGAGCACGGCCCCGCCGAACTGCCCGCGGGCCTGCGCGCGGTGTTGGCGAAGCTCGACGAGGCCCAGACCCCGCAGGCGCTGCTGGACGCTTCCGCCGCCCTCTACGCCGAGGGCACGGGGTCCTTCCTCGGCATCTATGCCGCCCAAGACAAGAAGGACGAGACCACGGTCGCCCTACATCTTTGGCAGTCCGGCCTCTCCTTGCCCGAGCGCGCCTTCTATTTCAGCAACGAGCCTGCCACCAAGCGCGTGCGCGACGCGTTCCCGGCCCACGTCGCCAAGATGCTGGGCTTCCTCGGCTATGACGCCGCGCGCGCCCAGCGTGCCGGCGCCGCCGTCCTCGCCTTCGAGGTCAAGCTCGCCGAGGTGTCCTTGCCGATGGTCCAGCTGCGGAATCCGGATGCGCATTACCATCCGATGACCGGATGGCGCCTTGGGCGACCTGCTGGGCAAGGAATACGTCGCCCGCCGTTTTTCTCCGGCCCAGCGCGAACGCTTCCGGCTCGTCTGCGAGAACGTGCGGACCGCCTTCGCCGCCCGCATCCGCAAGCTGGAGTGGATGGATGCGGACACGCAGGCCTGGGCCTTGCGCAAGCTCGCCGCCATCAAGCTGCGCGTGGGCTATCCCGATAAGTTCCGCGGCTATGAAGGCGTGGAGATCCGCGCCGACGGCCTCGCCCAGAACCTCGTCAACGTGAGCAAGTGGTCGCGGGCCCGCACCTTCGCCCGCGTCGGCGGCGCCCCGGAACGGGAAGAGTGGGGCATGCGTCCTTACACGGTGAACGCCTACTACAGCCCCATGAACAATGAGATCGTCATGCCCGCGGCCATCCTCGCCGTCCCGACGTACGACGGCGAGCTCCTCGACGACGCGGTGCTCTACGGGTTCATCGCCTGCACCATCGGTCATGAGCTGACGCACGGCTTCGATGACTCGGGTCGCCGCTTCGGGCCGACCGGACGCCTGGAGCAGGGCTGGTCGCCGCCGACGGAGAAAGGCTTCCGCGACCGTTGCGACCGGATCGTCGCCCAATACGACAAGGAAGAGCCGCTGCCCGGCATCCGCGTCAACGGCAAGCTCACCTTGGGCGAGAACATCGCCGACCTGGGCGGCGTGGAGATCGCCCTCGACGCCTTCCGGACGACCGAAGCCTACCGCTCGGGTCGCCTCATCGCCGGCCAGACCCCGCTGCAGCGCTTCTTCCTCGCGCACGCGTTCGCCTTCGCCGGCAACATCCGCGCCGAGACGCTCCGCAACCGCCTGCTCTCGGACACGCATTCCCCGATGCCGCAGCGCATCAACGTCGTCCTCCGCAACGTCGATTCCTTCCATGAGGCGTTCGGCACGAAGCCGGGCGACGGCATGTGGCTGGACCCGAAGGAGCGCGTGAAAATCTGGTAATCTTTCCCATGCGTAACCTTTGCCTCTTGTTGGTCGCCCTCGCGTTGGGCGCCGCTGAACCGACCGCGCCCGCGAAGGCGCCGAACATCGTGATGATCATCTCGGACGACCATGCCTGGTTCGACTACGGCTTCATGGGATCCAAGGCCGTGCACACGCCGAACCTGGACAAGCTCGCGGCCGAGTCGCGCGTCTTCCCGCGGGGCTACGACACCAATTCGCTGTGCGGCCCCAGCTTGGCTTCCATCTTGACCGGGCGTCACGTCCATCGGCACGGCATCACCGGCAACGACCCGCTGGTGCCTAATGCAGCCACGCCCGCGGCCCGCCAGGCGAGCCCCGCGTTCCTGGAGGGCCGCGCCCAGATGGTTAAGCTGTTTCAGCAGTCGCCGCATCTCCCGCGCTTGTTGGCTGAGAAGGGGTACATCAGCCTGCAGACCGGCAAATGGTGGATGGGCGACTATTCGACCGGTGGCTTCACCGAGGGCATGACCAAGGGAGGTCGGCACGGCGACGTGGGCCTCGACATCGGCCGCAAGACTTTGGCGCCGCTGACGGAGTTCATCACCCGCGCGAAGAAGGACGGTAAGCCGTTCTTCGCGTGGTATGCGCCGATGATGCCGCATGACCCGCACAACCCGCCGGAGCGCTTGCTCGCCAAGTACCGCGACCGCTCGCCGACCCTGCAGGCGGCCCGCTACCACGCGATGGTCGAGTGGTTTGACGAGACCATCGGCGACGTCCGCGCCCATCTCGAGAAGGAAGGCCTGACCCGCGATACGATCATCGTCTACATCTCGGATAACGGCTGGATTCCGCGCACGGACAAGCCCGTCGTCGACTTTGCGCGCTCCAAGCAGTCGCCCTTCGACGGTGGCATCCGTTCGCCGATCCTCGTGAGCTGGCCGGGCCACATCGCGCCGACCGTGGTGGACGCTCCCGCCAGCGCGGTGGACCTGATGCCGACCTTGCTCAAGCTCGCCGGCGCCCGTGTCCCCGCCGACGGTGATGGCCTCGACCTGCTGGACGATGCGGCCCTCCGCGCCCGCCCGTTCGTCGCCGGCCAGAATTCGACCCACGACATCCGTGAGCTCGGTCGTCCCGCCGCCAGCCTCCGCTACCGCTGGCTGGTCGCCGGTGACCTGAAGCTCATCGTGTCGAGCGGACTCAAGACCGGCGACACGTCCAACGGCTCCACCGACGCCACCGAGCCGCCGCGGCTTTTCGACCTGAAGGCCGACCCGCATGAGCAGCGCGACCTCGCCGCCGAACGCCCCGCCGACGTGAAGCGGCTTACCGCCTTGTTGGATGGCTGGTGGGATGGGCGCTGAGATTTTGTTTGGAACCATCGTCCGCCTGCGTCCTCTTATCCTCATCCCCATGCGCCCCCTCCTCCCGCTCCTCGCCCTCATGTCCGCCTCCGCCTTCGCCGCCGACCTGACCTATTACATCGGCACTTCCGGCCCCGACTCCAAGGGCATCCTCCGCGGGACCATCGATGCGGAGACCGGCAAGCTCTCGACGCCCGTCGTCATCGCCGAGGCGAAGGGCCCGTCCTACTTGGCCTTGAGCAACGACGGCAAGTTCCTGTACGCCACGGCCGAAGTCGCCGGCGGCGGGGTCGCCGCGTATCGCCTTTCCGCCGACGGCAAGGCCACCTTCCTCAACGGCCAGGACACCAAGGGCAAGGGCGCCACGCACGTTTCCGTCGACCAGACCGGCAAGTATCTCTTCGCCGCGAACTATGGTTCGGGTTCGGTCGCCTGCCTCCCGCTCCAAGCCGACGGTTCGATCGGCGTCGCCAGCAGTTCCTTCCAGCACGAAGGTTCGGGTCCGAACAAGGCCCGCCAGGCCGGCCCGCATGCGCATGGCATCTATCCCGATGCCGCCAACCGCTTCGTCTATGTGCCGGACCTCGGCACCGATGACATCTTCATCTACCGTTTCGACGCGGCCAAGGGTGCCTTGACCCAGAACGACCCGAAGTCCGGCCGCGTGGCGCCGGGCTCGGGCCCGCGCCATCTGGCGTTCCATCCGAAGGGTGGCTTCGCCTACGTGTGCAACGAGATGCTCATGACGGTCAGCACGTTCACGGTCGATGCGGCTTCCGGCGCGATGAAGGAAGTGCAGGTCCTGCCGACGTTGCCGGAGGGTGCTTCCGCCAAGGGCGCGTCGACGGCCGAGATTTTCTGCCTGCCCAACGCCAAGGCTCTCTATGTCTCCAACCGCGGACACAATTCCCTGGCCGTCTATGCGATCGGCGCCGACGGTAAACTGGCGCTCATCCAGCACATGCTCGACGTCCCTGCGGTCCCGCGCGGCTTCGGCCTCAGCCCTGATGGCCGCTGGTTGCTCTGCGCTGGCCAGAAGTCCGGCACGATCAACGCCTATCGCGTCGATCCTGAGACCGGCAAGCTGACCGACACGAAGCAATCGGTGGTGGCGGGTTCCTCCTGCTGCATCGTGTTTGCCCGTTAAGCCGGGGTTGAACCCACAAAAAAGGGCGCCCACAGGGGCGCCCTTTTCTTTGGTCGGCTGCGCGGGTAATCAGTCGCGCTTACGCTTGTCCGTGGTCTTGCAGGCCTTGCAGACGAAGATTTTGAAGATGCCGCCGCCGTTGTCCTCGAGCATTTCGTAACCCTCAAACTCCATCTCCTTCTTGCACTTTGGGCAGACGGGGATGGCCGGCGGCGCGACCTTCGGCGCGGTCGGCTTGCCGTCCGGCTTGGTCTCGGGCTTGCTGTCGGCCGCGACAGCCCAGGAGAACAGGCCACAAAGCAGGCAAAGGAGTAGGGTGGGGCGTAGGGGCATGGCTCTACTCTGACGTTTCCGGCCGGGACGGAAAGGCAAAAAGGGCCGCAAGGCTTGCGACGGCTTGATAACCGACCGAGAGCCCGTAGTTTGCCGGGATGAGGAGCCCCTTGGTCCATGTCCTTGTCCTTGCCGCCTTGCCCTTGGCGGCTGCGGTGGATTTTGACCACGAGATCGTGCCCATCCTCCGCAAGCAGTGCGGCGAGTGCCACACCGGCGACAAGCGCAAGGGGAGTTTCTCCATGAACACGAGAGCTGCCTTGTTGGAAGGCAGTGAGAACGGCGTGGTCGTGGTGCCGTCCGACGTCGCCAAGAGCAAACTCCTGGAACTCGTCACCAGCGCCGATCCCGATGTGCGCATGCCGCCTAAGGGCCCGGGCCTGAATCCCACGGAAGTCGCCAAGCTGAAGGCTTGGGTCGCCGAGGGCGCGGTCTGGACCGAGGGCTTCGCCTTCAAGCAGCCCGCTTACGAGCCGCCCTTGAAGCCCCGCACGCCGGTCTTACCCGCCGCCCAAGATGGCCGCACGCACCCGGTCGACCGCGTGCTCGATGCCTGGCTTAAGGAGAAGCAGCTTCCGCGTCCGCCCGCCGCCGATGACGCGACCTTCCTGCGTCGCGTCCAGCTCGACCTGGTCGGCGTCCTGCCCAGCGCCGCCGAAACCGCGGCCTTCGTCTCCGACCGCAGTCCCGACAAGCGGACCAAGGTCGTGCAGGCGCTGCTGGCCCGCAACGTCGATTACGCCGACCATTGGATGGCGTTCTGGAACGACCTCCTCCGCAACGACTACGCCGGCACCGGTTACATCGACGGCGGCCGTAAGCAGATCACCGGCTGGCTCTACACCTCGCTCTTGGAGAACAAGCCCTACGACGTCTTCGTGCGCGAGCTCATCGCCCCGACCTCGGCCAGCGAGGGGTTCGGCAAGGGCATCGTGTGGCGCGGTAGCGTCAGCGCTGGGGCCCGCCCGGAGCTGCAGTTCTCCCAAAGCGTTTCGCAGACTTTCCTCGGCATCAACATGAAGTGCGCGTCGTGCCATGACAGCTTCATCGACCGCTGGAAGTTGCGCGACGCCTATGGCCTCGCCGCCATCACGTCCAACCAGCCGTTGGAACTGGTCCGTTGCGACATCCCCACCGGCAAGCCTGCGGTCGCCGCCTGGCCGTTTCCGGAGCTCGGCCAGATCGACCCAACCAAGCCGCGCGCGGAGCGCCTGCAGCAATTGGCTGCGCTCATGACGCATCCCGACAACGGCCGCCTCCAGCGCACCATCGTCAACCGCCTCTGGCATCGCCTGATGGGGCGCGGCGTCGTGCATCCCGTCGACGCGATGCAGACAGCGCCTTGGAACCAGGACCTCCTCGACGTCCTGTCGAACCGCTTGGTGGAGTCCAAATACGATTTGAAGGCCGTCCTGGAATTCATCGCTACGTCGCAGGCTTATCAGTCGCAGGCCGAGACGTTGACCCGTAACGCCGAAGACAAGGGGTACGTCTATCGTGGGCCGCGTGCCAAGCGCCTCACGGCCGAGCAGTTCGTGGATGCGCTCTGGCGTTTGACGGGTACCGTGCCGGCCAAGATCGATGCCGCCGTGGCGCGCGCCCCGGTCGCCCGGAATGCCGTGGTCTGGCAAGCTCAGCCGATCTGGTCGAACGACAAGGTCGGCAGCGCGCTTCCGGCTGTCGGCGAGACCCGTGTCTTCCGCTTCCGTTTCCCGCTCGTGTCCATGCCCGCCGCCGCCCGTTGCGTGGTCACCTGCGACAATTCTTACGAGCTGTTCGTCAACGGCCGCACCGCCTCCAAGGGCGATGACTGGCAGACGCCGGAGGCCCTGGACCTGACCTCTCACCTGCGTGCCGGCGACAACGAGTTCATCGTCGTTGGCCGCAATGCGGGCAAGGCCCCGAACGCCGCCGCGCTTTGGCTGCAGGTCACGCTGGTCGACGCGAAAGGGAAGGAGTCGACCCTCGCGACTGGCGCCGGTTGGGAGTGGACGTTGCCGGGCCCGAGCGCGCGCGGCCTGCCTGCCGCAGGCGCCGTCTGGAAGCCCGTGGCGCTGTTGCCCGAGACCCCTTGGGCCAAGGGCGTTAGCCGCTTGCCCGAGGCGCTCGCCCGCCTCGGCGGCGCCGGAGGTCCGCCCGCCCGCGCTTCCTTGGTGAAGTCGGATATGCTGCAACGCTCGCTTGGCCGACCGAACCGCGAGCAGATCGTCTCCATGCGTCCTAATGAACTGAGCACGCTGGAAGCCATCGACCTCGCGAACGGCCAGGCTTTCACCGACCTCCTCGGCCGCGGCGCCGCCAACCTCCTAAGGCGTTCCTGGAAGTCGCCCGACGAATTCGCGCAGTGGCTCTACGTCTCCGCGCTATGCCGTCCGCCCTCCGCCGCCGAGCTGAAGGTGGCGCAGGAGATCCTCGGCCCACAGCTCAATGAACAAGGCGTCGCCGACCTGCTCTGGGCCGTCTGCATGCTCCCCGAATTCCAGACCATCCGCTAACTCCCATGCCTCTTCCCCACGGTTTGCCCCTCGATCCTGCTTTGCCTGAGCCCTTGGCGCGGCGCGAGTTCCTCCGTCTCTTGGCGGGGGCCGGCTTGGCCACGTTGTCGTTGGGCGCCCCAAAACTCCTCGGCGCGGAGGACAAGCCCGTCGTCCATCCGCCGGCGAAGGCCGACGCGTGCATCCTCATCTGGTTGGCGGGCGGCATGGCCGCGCCGGAGACCTTCGATCCCAAGCGCTACGCGCCCTACGAGAAGGGCCTCGAGTACAAGCGCGTGCTCAGCACCTTCCCGGCGATTCCGACGGCCGTCGACGGCGTCCGCATCTGCCAAGGCCTCGAGTCGATCGCCCAGGTCATGGATCGCGCGACGCTCATCCGCTCCGCGGTTCAGCCTGACCTCGGCAGCATCCTCCACTCGCGCCACCAGTTCCACTGGCACACCGGTTACGTCCCGCCGCAGACCGTGGCGGCGCCGCACATCGGAGCCTGGATGGCCCGCGTCCTCGGCCCGCGCAATCCGGTCATGCCGGCCTTTATCAACATCGGCCAGCGCCTGGAAGGCGTCGGCGAAAGCGAAGAGCTCAAGGCCTTCACGACCGGCGGCTTCTTCGGCGGCGAATACGGCCCGATGAACCTGCCGTTTCCGGAAGACGCCGCCGCCGCGGTGCGTCCGCCCAAAGGCATGGACGCGAGCCGCTTCGTCAACCGCGACAAGGAATTCCGCCGCCTCGTGGATGCGACGCCGCACCGCGACCTGCTCAGCGATTACCAGCAGGAGTCGATGCTGCGTTCGATGGACAACGCCTACCGCCTGCTCAGCGCGAAGGAGCGCGCGGCCTTCGACCTCACCTTGGAACCGAAGGAAGTGCAGCAGGAGTACGACACCTCGCGCTTCGGGCGCGGGTGCCTCTTGGCCCGTCGCCTGGTCGAGAACGGCGCCCGCTTCGTCGAAGTGACGACGGAATACGTGCCCTTCTTCCAGTGGGACACGCACGGCAAGGGCCACGACATGGTCGCGAAGATGCATAAGGAGATCGACCGCCCCATCGCGCGCCTGATCCGCGACCTCGAGGCCCGCGGCTTGCTTGACC
>RFQN01000430.1 GCA_009924965.1 Verrucomicrobiota bacterium | reverse complement strand
TCCATCACCTTGACCGCTTCGGGCAGCTTCCAAAGCGGGGTTTTCAAAAATCTGATGCGACCGGATGCGCTGGCCGGCTCCTTGGCCGCCTTGCTCCTCCTCGTGGGGCACGTGGCCTTCGCCATCAACGCCTTCGGCATGATCCTCGCTTCCACCACCCCGACCTCCGAAGGTCGCCACGACTAATCCGGCAACCATGAAGAACCTCAATCTCATCCTGGCCGGCGTCTTCTGCTGCGTCGCGTCCGTCTGGGTCGGCCTCCTCGTCACCGCCCAGGTCCAGCTCGGTTCGCTCGGCCGCGCTCCGGCCGAGGAAGGCGGCCCGCTCTACCCCGCCCGCGAACCCGGTCTGGCCATCCAAGGTCGGGCCGTCTACCTCGACCTCGGGTGCGTCGCTTGTCACACCCAGCAGGTTCGTCCCGCCGGGCAGGGTAGCGATATCGCCCGTGGTTACGGCGTCCGCGCCAGCGTCGCTCGCGACTACGTCCTCCAGCCCCAGGTGCTGCTCGGTCAGCGCCGCGTCGGTCCGGACCTCGCCAACTTCGGCGCCCGGGCTAAATCCGACGCCGAGCTCGCCGCTTTCCTCGCCGCCCCGGCGGCCGGGGTGAATCATCCCCCCTACGCCTTCCTTACCGCCGAGCGCTCGGCGGCCTTGGTGGCGTACCTCAAGTCCCTCCGTCAGGACTACTCCTCGCCCGAAGCCAAACTGAAGCAGTGATCCCATGAACGACCGTAATCGTCATCCCGACCGCAACCGTCCGCCCCAGGGCAACCCTGGTCCCGGCTCCGACGGCTTCTCCGACGGCCGCCTCGTGGAGGTCCACTCGCAGCTCGCCCGCGACAAGGAGGAGCCTCGGGAAGGTTTCTCCCTGACCCCCATCTTCATCGTCTTCCTGTTCTGCGGTTTCGGCTTCTGGGGTGGTCTCTACCTCACTCGTAACAGCGGCAACTTCGCCTCGACCGCTTTCGATGTGAACGCTCCCAAGGCGACCGCGGCGACCGGTCCGGTCGAGTTCGAGCCCGATGCCGCCAAGGGCGAGAAGCTTTTCG
>RFQN01000429.1 GCA_009924965.1 Verrucomicrobiota bacterium | reverse complement strand
GATGTCGTCGTCGTATTGCTTGCCCGCGTACCAGTCGATGGGCTTGCCGGCCTTGTCTACCCACGGGGCTGGCACGGTGGCCGTACCCTTGGCGGGGTCGACGGGCCAGGAGTCAGGGCGATCCTTGTAGCCTGCGTAGACCTTGCCTTCGAAGACGTAGCGTTCGCTGCCGGGAGGTAGGAGGTCCCAGCCCAGGCTGCGGTTGCCGATGCAGCTCTTGAGCAGCATCACCGGCGCTTCCACGGCGTCGCCGAGCGGGTGGCCGATGCCGTACTCCGGGCCCATCGTCTTACCGCCGACCTTGAGGAATTCGTTGTTGAAGAGCTGCATGCCGCCGCTGCGGCCGACCATCACGCGCACGAAGCGCACGTCAGCACGTTCGGCCCAGTTGCCCATGGCGTCGATGAGGTGCGGGTATTTCTTCTTCGTCTTCACGGCGAATTCGAGCGAGCCGTCGGGGCCGGTGACCTTGCCGAGGCCGACCATGTTGGACTGGCCGAGCAGGATGAAGACTTGGACGGGCTTGCTGAGGTCGACAGCGGGCTTCGGGGCGTCGGCCGCTTGGAGTCCGAACGTGGCGCAGAGCAGGAGCGCGAGGAGGCGGGTGGTTTTCATGGAGAAGGCTTATTTGGTCGCAGGCTTGAGGAAGCCCATGGAGTCCATCCAGTCGCCGGCGTTCTTGGTCCAGCCATCGACCGGGTTATTGGTGACGCGCGTGCCGAAGCCATGGCCGCCCTTGGCGTAGACGTGGATCTCGGCCGGAAGGTTTTGGCGTTTGTAGGCTAGGTAAAGCTCGGCGGCTTCGACGGGGTTGTTGCCGTCGTTGTGGGCCACCACGAAGAAGCAGGGCGGCGCGTCCTTCGGTACGGCGAAGCCCTCGCGGAACTTCGTCTTGTCGTCCTTATCGAGGAAACCGCCGCCGTAGACGAAGATCGTGAAGTCCGGGCCGCGCGCGTCGTCGACGGCGGCCTTTTGCGCGAACGTGCGCGCGGTGCGGTCCCAAGACGCGTGGCCGACGAGGTTCGCGCCGGCGGAGAAGCCGATCACGCCGACGCG
>RFQN01000428.1 GCA_009924965.1 Verrucomicrobiota bacterium | reverse complement strand
CGACCGTCAGCCCGCGCGGCCACGGCTACCCGAACACGCCGGGCATCTACACCGACGAGCAGGTCGCCGGCTGGAAGCTCGTGACCGACGCCGTGCACGCCAAGGGCGGCCGCATCTTCCTCCAGCTCTGGCACGTCGGCCGCATCTCGCACCCGGCCTATCAGCCGAACGGCGAACTCCCCGTCGCCCCTTCCGCCATCGCCCCTAAGGGCCAGCTCTGGACCGGCAAAGAGATGGCTGACTACGTCGTCCCGCGCGCCTTGCGCACGGAAGAGATGCCCGGCATCGTCGCCGAATACGTCCGCGGCGCCCGCCTCGCCAAGCAGGCCGGCTTCGACGGAGTCGAGATCCACAACGCCAACGGCTACCTCCTCGACCAGTTCCTCCGCGACGGCACGAATCAGCGCACCGACGGCTACGGTGGCTCGGTCGAAAAGCGCGCCCGCCTCACCTTGGAGGTCACCTCCGCCGTCGTCTCCGTCTGGGGCTCCGACCGCGTCGGCATCCGCCTCTCGCCCGGCGGCGTGTTCAACGACATGCACGACTCCGACCCGCAGCGCACCTTCAGCTACGTCCTCGGGGAACTCTCCAAGCTCGAGCTCGCCTATGCGCACGTCACGCGCGTGACCGCCCAGGACCTCGCCCACGGCGCCAAGGACGGCGTTGGCCCCAAGGAGCTCCGCCACTGCTTCAAGGGCGTGCTCATCACCGCCGGCGGCTTCGACCGCCCGCAAGGCGACGCTGCCATCCAGGCCGGCTGGGCGGATGCGATTGCCTTTGGCGTGCCCTTCTTGTCGAACCCCGACCTCCCGCGTCGCCTCGAACAAGGCTTGGCCCTCAACACCCCGGACGAAAGCACCTTCTACGCCTCCGGGGCCAAGGGGTACACCGATTACCCGTTCGCCCGCTAAGTTGCGGCCGCCGGCTGGTCTTTCATGAACGGATTTGAAGCCCCTGCGCCCGCAGGGGTTTCTGGTTCCGCCCACTTCCCTCTTCCCTCCCCGCACGGGCAGGGCTACAAGTGCAGACGCACCACCGGGTGCCACCAGCGTCTCCATGT
>RFQN01000427.1 GCA_009924965.1 Verrucomicrobiota bacterium | reverse complement strand
CCGCCACTGGCAATTGGGCATTTCGCTGGCCGTCCTCGCCGCGCTCGGGCAGGCCTGCGGGGCCGTCAGCACGCCGATGGCAAAGGCTGCCTGCCTGGCGGCCCAGCAACCGCTGCCAGACGGGCTCTCGCAGGGCTTCCTGCGCATCCTCGGCGGCCTACCCATCGTCCTTGCCTTCGTCCTCTGGAACACGCGCGTCGAAGGCCTCTTTGCACACATCCGCCAACCGTATGCCGGACTCAAGGCGCGCGGCTGGATGCTGATGAACGGCCTCTCTGGACCTGGCATCGGCGTGGCCTGCTACCAGTGGGCCTTGAGCAATAGTTCCTCCGCCATCGTCTTGAGCATCGTGGCCTTATCGCCGCTCTTCGCCTTGCTCTTCCAATGGCTCGTGGAAGGCAACCGCCCCAGCCCGCGCGTCTGGATCGGCGGGGCCGTGGCGATCGGCGGAGTCATTTTGCTCCGCAACGCCTAAAGGCAGTTATTTCGCCTTCACCGCAGGCGGAGCCGTCGGCCCCAAGCGGGTGCGCGCCAGCGCCACGTCGTCGATCCAGACCGTGAAGCCCGGCGTCTGGGTCGGCTGGTAATTGATGAAGCCGAACGACAGCGACTGGAAGGCCGCTGGCACTTCGGCGTGGTCGAACTTGCCCGCGCCCTTGCTCACCGCGACTTCCTTCAGCTCTTCGCCGTTCAGGAAGAACTGGTAGGTCTGCGTCGCGTGGTCGACGTGCCATTCGGCCAACGTCCACTCCGCGCCGAAGCGGAAGCGCGGCTTGGTGCTGACGCCGAACTCGCCGCGCTTGGCCGTCTGCACGTTGTAGAGATACTGCACGTCCCCTGCGCCGTTGAAGCTCGCGCCCATCAACCGCGTCTCGATGGGGTCGTTGAACTGCGGGCTCAAGGCCTTCCGCGGTGACGTGGCCCGGTCGCTGCAGCTCTCGACCGACATGCACCGCTTCATTCCCGTGCTCGTGGCCCTCAACATGGTGGACATGGCGGAGGCGCGCGGCATCCGCCTCAAGCCGGAGGAGCTCAGCCGGCGGATGGGCGTGAAGTTCATCC
>RFQN01000426.1 GCA_009924965.1 Verrucomicrobiota bacterium | reverse complement strand
ACACCAAGGCCTACTACACGGTGAACGAGATTCCGGCCAAGTAGGCCAACCAACGCTCCCCATGTCCCCAACCTTCTGCACGCGGTTCACCGGCTTGGTCGCGGCCTGCCTTTTGTCCGGTTGCTTCGTCTTCACCGATGGCGCCACGCGCCTGGCGGGCGACCTCCGGAGCGGCGCCGCGGACCTACGCTCGTCGCCGCAGCAAACGCTCGAGGTCGAACATCGGCCGAGCTCGCTTCCGGACGGCGTCGACGGCCCCTACCGCATCCTGCTGCTAGCCACCACGGACCCGACCCGGAGCCGGGCCTTGGTCGTGGAAGAGGTCGAGGCGAAACCCGGCCGGCGGGCCCGTGGTTGGGCCACGACCTACCACACGAATTTCGTAAGCGTCCCCAAGGCGCTCAGCATCCAGAAGGGGAAAGGCGAACCCACCATCTTGGTCCTGCGCAAGGTGGGCGATGTCATCGAAGTCGAGTCCGTCCGCTGAGCTAGCTCGCCCAGCAGGTCTTTAAAACAAACGGGCCGCCTCGTGGGCGGCCCGGGCGCTCGACTGACGAAGGGGTTACTTCAGCAGTTCCTTGACCTTGGCCTCGATGGCGTCGGACCAGATCTGGTAGCCCTTTTCGTTCGGGTGCAGGAGGTCCGGCATGATGGCCTTGGGCAACGTGCCGTCGGCGTCGAGGAACTTGGCGCCGATATCGAGGAAGAAGACCTTCTTGTCATCCGCGTAGCCCTTGACGATGGCGTTGGTGGCTTCGTTCTGCTGGCGGAACTTGTCGTTCTTGTCGGCGCCGCGCGGGAAGATCGCGAGGACCAGGATCTTGGCGTCGGGGCACTTCTGCTGAAGCTTCGCGAGGATCGCCTTGATGCCTTCGGCGGTCTGTTCGGCGCTGCACTTGTAGACGGCGTTATCGATCTCCTTCTGCGGACGGCCTTGGTGGCCGGTGTTGTTCGTGCCGATCATGAGCACGATGGCCTTCGGCTTCAGGCCGTCGAAGTTGCCGTGGTCGAGGCGCCAGAGGACGTGCTCGGTGCGGTCGCCGCTGATGCCGAAGTTGGCGGCCTTG
>RFQN01000425.1 GCA_009924965.1 Verrucomicrobiota bacterium | reverse complement strand
GGTCTTCCTCGTCGCCGACGCCGCCCTCGGCCAACAGGCGGTCGACGTGGCCGCCAAGTTCCACGAAACCACGCCCCTCACCGGCATCATCCTGACCAAGCTGGACGGCGACGCCCGCGGCGGCGCGGCCCTGTCGATGAAGACCGTCACCGGCGTCCCGATCCGCTACATGGGCACGGGCGAGAAGTCGGGCGATTTCGACACCTTCCACCCGGAACGCATGGCCCAGCGCATCTTGGGCATGGGCGACGTCGTCTCCCTCGTCGAAAAGGCCCAAGAGGTCGTCGACCAGAAGGAAGCCGAACGCTTGGCCGAGAAGATGAAGAAGGCCGACTTCGACCTCGAGGACTTCCTCGCGCAGATGGCGCAGATGAAGAAGATGGGTCCCCTCGGAGACATCATGAAGATGATGCCGGGCATGGGCAACGTGCAGGTCGGCGCCCGCGAGGAGAAGATGCTGGGCAAGACCGAGGCCATCATCCTGTCGATGACGCTCAAGGAGCGCCGCAAGCCCGACATCCTCAACGCCTCCCGCCGCGCGCGCATCGCCAAGGGCTCCGGCACGCAGGTCAGCGACGTCAACGCGCTCATCAAACAGTTCTCCCAGATGCGCGAGATGATGCGCATGATGAAGGGCGGCAAGGGCAAGGAGCTGATGCGCCGCATGGGACAGATGGGCGGGGGCCGCGGCGGCTTCCCCGGCGGCGGTTTCCCGGGCATGCGCTGATCGCCATGTCCACGATGATTCCCTTCGACCCGGCCCTGCTCTCCCGTCCGGGCTGGATCTTCGACTGCGACGGCACCCTCGCGGCGTCGATGTGGATCCATCACCGCAGCTGGACGCACATCATCAGTCTCCAGCTGGGCCGGCCATTCGACTTCCCTTGGCCGCTCTTCTGCTCGATGGGCGGCATGTCCGCGGTCGACACCTGCAAGCGCCTCAAGGCCGACTACGGCTTCGACCTGAACGTCGAACAGCTGCTCGCCGACGGCCATGAGGACGTCCATCTCGCGTTCATCGGGCAAGGGCATGAGCGCCTTGGCTCGGGCGATGAGGTCGTTGGTCACGCCGGAACG
>RFQN01000424.1 GCA_009924965.1 Verrucomicrobiota bacterium | reverse complement strand
GCCTTGGCGTCGGCGAGGGCTTGCTGATGGTCGCGCTGGCGGTTGTTCACTTCGGTCTGCGCATCGTCGGCCTCCTTGTTTGCCTCCATCATGATCTTGGAGAGCTCGCTGAGCTTGGCTTGGGCGGCTTCGGCTTCGGCCAGTTCCGCGGGGGACACCTTGCCGGCTCGGCCTTCGCGGCTGCCGCTCTTCGCCTGTCCAACCAGCTTGCTTAAACGCGCGAATTCTTCGCTGGCTTTGTGGGCGCGCTCCAAGGCGGCGCTGCGGCGGCCGTGGGCGGCGACGATCTCGGGCGGCACTTCGGGCGCCCTTTTCTGCAGGTCATCCACCATCACGAACTCGATTGTCGCCAGGCCGCGGTAGGACTGTTCGCCGGAGAGGAAGTCGTTGCTGATGTCGAGCCGCTTGACTTCTTTGCCATCGATGAAGCCAGACCCCATGATGGGCGCGTCAAACGAGAGCGCCCGGAACTTGATGTCGACCTTCTTGGCCGCCGGGTCGTTGGCCTGGGCGAAGAGGCACGTCGTGGCGACGGTGAGGGAAGCGAGGAAGAGGCGCATTAAAGTTCTTTAGGCGAGAGGACGCGGACGGAGACGATCTGGAAGCGGCGGCCCAGGATCTTGTTCGTGTTCTTCAGGAGAGGGTTGTGCAGGCCGCCGTCGGTCGGGCTGCAGACTTCGGTCTCGGGCGGTTGGGTGGCGTCGCAGAACTCCGGCGTGCGCTGCACCACGGCTTCGACCCAGCAGCCGCCGAGGCTGACGTTGGAGCCTGGGCGTTCGGTGACGTCCCCGTAGGCACGGATGGTGAAGGTATCCGAGCGCGTGGTCAGGGCGGAACCGATGACCGAGAGGATGTCGGACTGCAGCAAGGCGGCTGGGCTGGCTTGGTACATGTGGGCACGGTTGGTGCCGCCGCTGCGGGGGTCGGTAAGGTTTAGGTTGTCGTCCCAGGTCGGGTCCAGCCAAGGGGTCATACCTGGGGTCGTGGTGGCCGCCTGTAGGCCGGCATTGGAAGTCGGCGCGGGCGCGGCGGATCGGTTGGAGAGGTTGGCCCCATCGACGTCGGCGCGGGTGATGGCG
>RFQN01000423.1 GCA_009924965.1 Verrucomicrobiota bacterium | reverse complement strand
TCCAGCGGGCGTCCCGCAGAGCAGGTTGGCGGAAGCGAACGCGACGCGTTCGGCTTCATCGCGTTTGAGCGTCACCGGCCCGACGCTCGTCAGGGCGGCGATACGCGTCACCAGGGTGAAGGGCGAAGAGTGTTCGCCGGCTTTTTCCCCGCGGGCCAACAGTCGCAGTGGCGCCGCGAGAGGCTTACCCTCGGGGTGCGCGAGCACGGCGCCTAAGACGGTTTCCAGCTCCGCTCCGTTGGCCGCGCACACGAGCAGCCGTTGGCCGCGCAGTAGGGCTTGCAGGATGAGCTCGGTGGTCGCACGGAGGCGAGCGGAGCCCACGGCGGCTTCCAGCAGCGCGAAGTCGGACGAGCCGATGGCCTTGCGCACGAATTCCCGCGCGGAGTTCTCGGTGGGCGTCAGCACGTGCCAAGCGCCGGTTTCCTCGCCGACCTGCAAGGCTTGGGCGTCGCCCCAGGTCCTCGGGTCGGGGTGAAAGAGGTTGAGCAGCGGCAGGTGGCTGGCCTCCCAACGGGTCAGCAGGCGGCGCAGCGCGGTGGCTCGTCGCTGGGTGGGTGCACGCGTTGGACGCGCGGCCAGATAGACCGTGTCGCCGTTGGCGACTTGGGCCAACAATGCTTCGCCTTCAGGGCCAGGCGTGGGTCGGACGACCAAGAGCAGCGGATCGCTGAGCGCTTCGACGCGCTCGATGCGCAGGCCAGGCTTCGCTTGATAAGCCGCCGCAGCGGTCGCATGGAGGGTGAAGGTGTCGGTATCGCCTAAGGCGATGCGGAGGCCTTGTTGACGTCCGACGTCGCTCTCGTCCGTGGCCTCGAACCTCAATACCAGGATCCCCGGGTGTTCGCCTTGCGCGGCGGCGGGCAAGGCACCGGTGGTCTCGGCGTGGTCGAGCGCGGTCTCCGTTTGGCGAATGGTCGCGAGGGAGCAAGGCGCGACGAGCCAAGCGTCTGCGAGGCGCTCGGCTTCCGCTTCGGCGGCTTGCAGGAGTTCGGCCAGCTCAAGGGCGGCTTTCTCGCTATGCGTCGGCGCAGGTCGGCGGCGGGGGTCTTCCAGTTTCCGCAAATCCAAACTGGCATG
>RFQN01000422.1 GCA_009924965.1 Verrucomicrobiota bacterium | reverse complement strand
TCGCCGTGAACCAGATTCTCTGCTCGCCGCGCGCCCGCGAGTTCGCCGAACGCCGCGCCTGTCCCGATGAGATCGTGATGTGTGGCGTCGAGTCGGTGTTCGTGCCTTACGCTGAGCCTGGTTTGGGCTTGGCCCAATCCATCCGCCGCGAGGTGCAGTCCTTCGTCCGGCGCACCGGCCGCGAGCCGAAGGTCATCCTCCTCCAGAACCACGGCATCATCGCCGTCGGTCCCTCCGCCAAGGCCGTCTTGGGCACCCTCCTCATGGCCGAAAAAGCCGCGGAGATCTTCGTCGGCGCGGCCGCGCTCGGCGGTCCTGTCTTCCTGACCGCCGCCCAGTGTGAACGCATCGCCGGCCGGCCCGACGAGCATTACCGCCAGAAAATGCTCGGTCTCTAAACTATTTCCCCCTCCCCTTCCTTTACCCCATGTCCAACTACCTCGCCATCGACCTCGGCGCCGAATCCGGGCGCGTGATTTTCGGAAGCCTCAAGGGCGGAAAACTCTCGATGAAGGAGATCCATCGTTTCTCCAACGGCGCCATCACGGCCAATGGCACCCTGCGGTGGGACATCGTCCGCATCTTCCGCGAGATCCGCATCGGCCTGGCTAAGGGCGCTAAACTCGGCCCAATCCGTTCGATCGCCTGCGACTCGTGGGGCGTCGACTACGTCCTCCTTAAAGGCGATGGCCCGATGCTCTCGCTGCCTTACACCTACCGCGATGAACGCAGCTTCAAGTCCTTCGATAAGGTCATGAAGAAGTTCTCGCAGAAGCAGCTCTTCGAAGGAACGGGGATCGCGTCCATCTCGATCAACACGCTCTATCAGCTGTTCGATGACGTCGAGAACCGCCCCGAAATCCTGGCCTTCGCCGACAAGTTCCTGCTCATCGGCGACTACATCACCTGGCTCTTGACGGGCCGGGCCCGCGCCGAAGAGACCTTGATTTCCGGCAGCCAGCTCTGGGATACCCGCAAGCGCGATTGGGCTTGGCCGGTGCTCAAGAAGCTCGGCATCCCCAAGCACATCTTCCCCAAGCCCGCGGCCCCTGGGACCAAACTCGGCAAGCTGCTGCCCTA
>RFQN01000421.1 GCA_009924965.1 Verrucomicrobiota bacterium | reverse complement strand
GAGGTCCGGGGTTCTTCTTTCCTTCCTTGCGCTTCGCTTACTTCTTGCCGTGCGCTTCCTTGAGGTGCTGCGCGAGCGGGTCGTAGCCGAAGTCGGTCTGCAGGTCGCGCCAGGTGGCGTGCACGTGGTTGGCGTCGTTCTGGGTGTTGTCCAGTTCCATGAGGAAGGTCGGGCCCTGGATGCTGTAGTAGTGGCCTTGGCCGACTTCGGTGCCGCCGGCCCAAGCGAAGAAGATCTGGTCTTCCGGGAGCTTGGAAATCTCGACGATTTCCTTGGCGGCGAAGTCGTCGCGGGCGCGGCCGACGTATTCGTAGATGATGAGGCCGACCAGCTTCTTCTGTTCGGCGGTGAGGGCGGAGAGGGCGATGCCCTTGTGCTTCAGGATGCCGTCGGCCTTCTGCTTGTTGCCGGTGATGACGTCGGCCGGGACCTTGCCGGGGAGGAAGGCGACCTTGCGTTGTTCGGCGGTGAGGGACGCGGCGAGCTGGCGGCCGAGGCTGTCTTCCTTGTCGAGGAGTTCGAAGCCCACGAGGCCGGGGGTTTCTTCGCCGACGTGCTTGGTCGTCTTCTGGACCTGGCCGGGGTTGGTGCCGAGGAACGACGGCGTCGAACCGACGAGCTCGCCGTCGACGATGGTGAAGTTCTGCGAGCAGTGGTGGCCTTCCCAGCGGAAGCCCCAAGTGCCCTTGGCGGCGGGCTGGCCGAAGATGGAGACGAAGTAGTTCTCGGCGTCGCGCTTGTTGGCGCCCTTACCTTCTTCGATGATGAAGAGCAGGTGCTCGAGGGCCATGACGGACTCGACCTTCATGTGGCCGCGCTGGCTGAGGGAGACCGAGAGCAGGGCCTGGGCGAAGTGGCGCTGGCCGGGATTCATTTCCTTCAGCGGGAGGCCCTTGCGGACGGCCGGCACGAAGATCCAGTTGGTACGCTCGGCGTTATCGAAGGCGAAGGTCGCCTTGGCGCGCTGGGCGTCGTCGAGCGAGCCGAGGAAGGCGTTGGCGGCCTTGGACATTTCTTCGCTGGCGCCATGGCCGAAGGCGGCCGGGACGGTCAGGGCCAAGGCGGCCAGGACGGAGAGGA
>RFQN01000043.1 GCA_009924965.1 Verrucomicrobiota bacterium | reverse complement strand
GACGTCGAAGTGGTCGCCCCAGCAGGCGAGTTCCACGCCTTCGTAGCCCATGGCTTTCACCTTGGGGAGGAGTTCGGCGATCGGGAGGTCGGCCCACTGGCCGGTGAAGAGGGTGACAGGGCGTTGGGACATGGCGGGAGGGATTGGGGACCTATGAGTCAGCCAATCCCTCCGCTTTGTTCAAGCGGGCAATGCGGGAAACCGCTCGAAAACCTACCGAGCCAAGGCCTTGGCGAGCTCGGCCTCCAAGGCGTCGTAGGCCCCACGCAAGCCGGCATCCGGCATCACCTGTCCAGGGGCGGGAGCGCAGAAAACAGCCTCCAAATCGGCCATTTTAGCGCCACAGGCGGCATGTGCCGCGCGCAGGGCGGCACCCAAGGCCGCGGAATCGGAAACCGCCAAGCGGAGCACGGGGGCACCGAAGACGTCGGCGAAGATCTTGGCCACCGAAGGGTTCTCGGAAGCGCCACCGGTGAGCAGTAGGTGCGTCGTCGGCGTGCCGACCCAACGGCTATGTAGACGGAGGCTCAAGGCTTGGCCTTCGACGGCGGCGCGAGGCAAGGTGGCCGGGGTCGTCGCTTGGCCCAACGGGATGCGGCCCGCGGCGCGGCGCGGAGTGATTTCGGTCTCCTCCATCGGCAAGACCGCGGAGCGAGCAGCCGGTGCGGAGTCGACCGCGGCGGAGAAGGCCGCCCAATCGGCGAGCCCGCATTCGCGGCGGATGGCCTCGCGGGCAAGCGAGCCGTTGCGGACGCAGATCAAGCTCATGCTGCCGCCTTGCGGATTGCCGAAGGCGTGGCCTAGGCCAGCGCCGTCGGTGCGGATGCCTTCGATGGCGGCGAAGAGTGTGTCGCTTGTGCCGAGGCTGATGACGACCTTGCCCGGCTTCGAGGCGCCCATGCCGACGAGGCTGGAAGGGTTGTCGCCGGTGCCGATGACGACTTGGCATTTCGGCGAGAAGCCATGGCGATGCACGAAGTAAGCGGAGATCGCGCCGGCCACCGTGGCGCCCGGACGGACCGGAGGCAGCTTCTCGGCGAGGCCCGGGGCGGTCGCGTTCAACGCGGCCGGCGCCCAATCGCCCTGACGGATGTCCATCAAGTTCATCCCGGCGCCGTCACCGGTGTCGATGGCGGCGTCACGGCCGGCCAGCACGGATGCGAAGAACGACGAGACGAGATGGATGCGGCGGGTGCGAGCCCAGCCGGCGGCATCGGTCTTGAAGAAACGGCGAATCTGCGGGCCGGTGAAACGCGGCGTGGCCACGCTGCCAGTCAGGTCGCAGACGGCTTGGTCACCGCCGAGCGCAGCCGCGATCTCGGCGCATTCTGCGGTCGTCGAGGAATCCATCCAGATCGGCGAGGTCGCGCGCGACAGCACCGGCTTGAATTTGGCGGACAAGCTCGTGGCGCGGTCGCCGTCGGCCAAGGCCGCGGCGTAGCCGTCCGACAGGTAGACGCTACCGTGCTGCTGGCCGGAGACCGAGACGGCGTCGACCTTCGACAGGTCGGTCAACTTGGCCAAACGGTCGAGCGCGAGCTCGAGGCCGTCGAGCCAGAGCAACGGGTCCGCATGGACCACCCCACCCTTCCCGCCAGGCAGGAAGCCCTCGGGATGCCCTCGGCCCGGGAAGTCGGGACCAAACCCCGCGCGGGCGCGGGCCAAGGTCTTGCCGGCTTGCGTGTCGAGCACGAGCGCCGTGGCGCTCTGCGTGGACAGGTCCAGACCGAGGACAATCGCCATAGGGGCTTAGCGGATGTACTCGTTGATGAGGTTCTCGAGCAGCTCCTGGCGGCCGGAAGCGAGGCGAGGAGCCTGGATGCCTTGGGCGTAGGCGTCGAGCTGGGCGAGGGTGACCTTGCCGGACTCGATCTTCTTGCCGATGCCGGAATCCCAGGAGGCGTAGCGCTTCGCGACGAACTGATCCATCTTGCCGTCCTTGATGATCGCGTGGGCGATCTTGAGGCCGCGGGCGAAGGCGTCCATGCCGCCGATGTGGGCGTGGAAGAGGTCGACCGGCTCGTGCGACTCGCGACGGCGCTTGGCGTCGAAGTTGAGGCCACCCGTGGTGAAGCCGCCCATCTTGAGGACGCGCAGCATGATGTTGGTCGTGAGGTAGAGGTCGGTCGGGAACTGGTCGGTGTCCCAGCCGAGGAGCGTGTCGCCGCGGTTGGCGTCGATGGAACCCAGCGCGTCGGCGCCAATGGCGACCTCGAGCTCATGCTCCATGGTGTGGCCCGCGAGCGTGGCGTGGTTGGTCTCGATGTTCAGCTTGAAGTGCTTGAGCAGGCCGTATTCGCGGAGGAAGTTGAGGCAGGCCGCGGAATCCGAGTCGTACTGGTGGGTCGAGGGTTCACGGGGCTTGGGCTCGATGTAGAACTGGCCCTTGAAGCCGATCTTCTTCGCGTGGTCGACGGCGAGGTGCAGCAGCGCGGCCAAGTGGTCGAGCTCGCGCTTCATGTTCGTGTTGAGCAGCGTGGCGTAGCCTTCGCGGCCACCCCAGAAGACGTAACCTTCGCCGCCGAGGGCCTTGGTGGCCTCGAGCGCGTGGCGCACCTGGCTGGCGCCGTAGGCGAACACGTCGGCGTTCGGCGAGGTGCCGGCGCCCTGCGCGTAGCGCGGGTGCGAGAAGAGGCAGGCCGTGCCCCAGAGCAGGCCCTTGCCCGTGGCCTTCTGGTAGGCCTTCAGCTCCTTGGTGACGCGGGCGAGGTTCGCGTGCGTCTCGGCGAGGGTCGCGCCTTCCGGGGCGACGTCGCGGTCGTGGAAGCAATAGAAGTCGATCTGGCACTTCTCGAGGAACTCGAAGAAGACCGGCACGCGACGTAGCGCGTTGTCGAGGGAGTCGGAGCCGTCATCCCAAGGCATGAGGGCCGTCGGGCCACCGAACGGGTCGGAGAGGCCGTTGCGCATCACGTGCCAATAGGCCGCGGCGAAGCGCATATGGTCCTTCATCTTCTGGCCGCCGACTTTCTCGTCGGGGTTGTAGTGCTTGAAGGCGAAAGGATTCTTGGACTTCGGTCCTTCGAACTGAATGACCGGAACGTTAGGGAAGTGCGACATGGCGTTAATGAGCGATTTCCGACTTTGGGATTCGGGGGACGACTGCCAAGAGGGTATTTCGCTAAAAGAATAAAAAGGCCGTTTTGGTATTAATACGACCTGCGGGCTCGCCCAGCGGACCCTAGACAACTGCGCCTTGCGCCTCCGGCGGGGCGCCCTAGCCTGCGGGGATGCAGGTCGTCCAAACCATCCCGGAACTCCGCGCCGCCGTGGCCCAAGCCCGCGCCACGGGTCGGACCGTGGGGTTTGTCCCGACCATGGGTTGTCTGCATGCCGGACACCTAGCCTTGGTCGCCCGAGCCCGCCAGGAGGCGACCTTCACGGTGGTGTCGATCTTCGTGAACCCGACCCAGTTCGGCCCGAACGAGGATTTCTCCCGCTACCCTCGCACCTTCGAGGCGGACCGCGCCGCCTGCGCCACCGCTGGTGCCGACCTGATCTTCGCCCCGACCCCGGCCGACTTCTATGCCGCCGACGCCTCGACCTGGGTCGAGGTCGAGGGTATCTCGGCCGGCCTCTGCGGGGAATTCCGCCCCGGCCACTTCCGCGGCGTGGCGACCGTCGTCGCGATGCTGTTCAACGCCGTGCAGGCCGATGTCGCCGTCTTCGGCCAGAAGGACCTGCAGCAGCTGGCCGTGATCCGCCGGATGGTGCGCGACCTGCATTTCCCGGTGCGTATCGTCGCCCATGAAACCGTCCGGGAAAGCAACGGCGTGGCCATGAGCTCGCGCAACCGCTACCTCTCGCCGGAAGACTTCCAACGGGCCACCGCCATCCCCGCCGCCCTCGCCGAAGCTCGGCGCTTGGTCGCCGCCGGGACGACGGACGCCGGGCAGGTCCGGGCCGCCGTCACGGCCCGTCTCGCCGCGGAACCAGCCCTCCGCCTCCAATATGTGGAACTGGTCGACCGGGAGACGATGGCCCCCGTGGCCCAGGTCACCCCAGGTCGCTGTGCCTTGGCCATCGCCTGCCACCTCGGCAACACGCGCCTCATCGACAATACCGAGCTCTAAGCGGCGGGCGCGGAAAAACACCTTAAGACGGGGCGGGCACTTGCCCCGGCCCGCCTTTCGGGCATGCTCCGGCCATGGGCCAATTCGCGTACAAGAACGAGCTTCTCCACCCTTGCCGCAAGACGCTGTCCGAGCAGCTGGTCCATGACCTCGCCTACGTCCCGCCTGGCCCACTGCTCGCCCTCGCGAAGAAAACGCCCGGCGGCTGGAGCCACCGCACGCCTTTCCTGAAGAACGCGCGCCGGCTCTTCCAAGCCCGCACCCATTTGATCGCCGCGGACTTCGATGCGATCGCCGACGAACTGCCTTGGATGCCGGCCTTGCTGAAACTCGAGAAGGCCACCTTGCTCACGCACCTCGACGACCTCGCCGCGCTGCTCGGCGGTCCCCGCACCGCCCTACTCGAAGACGAAGCGGCCACACCCTCTTCTTCCGACCCGTCCGTGCGCAAGCTGAAGGAGGAAATCGACCGCATGGCGACCGCCCGCGAAAACGAACTGCGCGCGGAGCGCCGCCACCACGCTCACCAGCTCGCCGAACGCGATGCCCGGATCGCCGAACTGGAGACGGCCGCGAAAGCCCAGCTCGAAGCCCAGGCCTTGCAGCAGACCACGCAGGACGCTGCCCTACAGTCCTTGCAGGCCCGCCTCGCCAAGGCCGAGACGGAAGTCGGCCGGCTCAAGGACGAACTCGCCCAAGCCCGCGAGCACGTGGCGAAGAAGGCCCGGGAAATCGCCGAGCACCTGCTCTCTGAAGAACTCCGGCCGTGGTTTGCGGACGCACGCAAGCTGCGCGAGGCATCGGACGAAGTCGCCCAACTGCGCCACCTGACGGCCGAGACCGTGGAGGCGGCCCGCAAGGCGCAACGCGACGCTGACCCGTTCTTGGCCAAGGAGCATGAGCTCCGCCAAGCGATCCCGCAGATGGAGGACATGCTCAAGCTCCTGCGCCGCTACCAACGCACGGGCGGCAGCGTCCTGCCGGCCATCGTGGCGCTGGAGAAGCGCGTCACCGAGCACATCGAGAAGGTCCGCTATGAGCTCGAGCGCCGCGACCTCCCCTCCGACCCCTTCCTCGAACGGATTGCCGCGAAGATCAACGTCGCGGAAACGGCCGAGCTCAAGGCCATCGAAGCCGCGCTGGCGGCGGCCGAACAATCCGGCCTCGTCGACTCCCGCCACGCCGACCTTTACCGCGGCGACATCCATCGCCGGCGGTCGTTCATGGCAGACCAACGCTTCCATGACCAAAAGCCTTCCGGGCCCGTCGCTTTGCTCGAACGGGCCGTCGCGCTCGGCGAGCCCGCGCGCCTAGGCATCGACGCGAACAACTTCGCCTGCCTACAGCAGGCCTACCTCGGCTTGAAGCTGGCCGCCAAACGCAACCCGCAGGGCGACCTGCGGTTGCTGCTGGATACGGCCGCCCGCCAGAAAGTGATCAACCTCCTGGAGAAGCTCGCCCACGAAGGCGCCGGCTTGCTCATCTGGGCCAGCTTCGACGGCCAAGCGTCCAACCTGCGGCTCGACCACCCGCGCCTGAAAGCGACGTATAGCCGCGCCGGCGCCAAAGCCGACCACGACCTCATGGATCTCGTCGGCAAGGACAAGTCGTCGGAAGGCCCTTGGTTCATTGTCTCCGACGATGCCGAGGTCCGCGACGCGTGCACCCGCCAAGGCGCGTTCATCCTCAGCAACGAGGCTTTCGTGCGCCTCCTGGCGGGACGCGGGCTGCGCGGTTAAGAAAACAAAGAGGCGTCCCACGCGGGACGCCTCGAGGTCGCCTGACGGACGGCTTACTTGGCCGCCGGCTTCTTCGGCGCGGGGGCCGGAGCGGCCGCCACCGGCTCAGGCAAGACGCCCGCGAAGTCGGCGGACTTCAGTCCCTTGTGGAAGAGGTTGAAGGAATACTTGCTCGGCTTCCATTCCACCAGCGGGGTGACGTCGGCCTTGGCGGGGACGTCGAGCTTGAGGCCCCAGAACACGCCATTGATGAGCAGACGGCGGAGGGACTCGTCTTTGAGGTCGCTGGCCGAAGCCATCGTGGTGCAGAGGATGCGGTTCACGGTGCCGGCGTCGTTCTTGAATTCGCGGGTCCAAGCCACGGCCATGGCCGGCTCGTTGACGCCCTGCTCCTGCTTATCGGTCGCGCGCTTCTTGCGGCGGTCGGCGGGCGGGCTCTTCGGGTCCATGTCCTTGAGGACGATGCCGCGCAGGAGCACCTTGGCGTCAGCGGGCGGATAGGCTTCGTAGACATCCGTGTCGGCGAAGACGAGGTCGACGCCGTTCAGGAGCGGGGACTTCTCGGCGCCGGGTTCCACCGCGGTGCGGGTCGCCTCGGACTTGTGGTTGCCCCAGTGGTTGACCCAGGTCTCACCGAGGACGTTCTTACCGAAGCCGCCCTTGTTGTTGTAGTTGAAAGCGGCGAAGGCGCTTTCCTTAGGGATGCCGGCGAAGGCGTGGGTGCTGGTGCGCGTGGCGACGATGGGCACGCCGCGCTTCACCGCCGCGTCGAACTTAGCGAGGGTCGCCTCGTTCCACTTGCGGAAACGCAAGCCGAGGACGAGCGCATCGGCGCTGTCGAGGGCTTCGGGCTTACCGAGCGACGCCCCATTGTTCGGGTTGATCACGCCGTCATCGTGGGAAAAAAGGACGACCGTGTGGAAGCCATGACGCTCGGCCAAGAGACGGGCGAGCATCGGCATGGATTCTTCGGAGCGGTACTCTTCGTCGCCGGCGAGCAGGACGACGGTCTTGCCTGCGCCAGGGCCTTGGCCACCGGGGAAGTCGAGCCAGCCGGGGCCGGAAGTAAACGTATCGGCGGCCAACAGGAGCGGCGCCGCAAGGACAAGGGCAGCGGTAGCGGCCCAGCGGGTGAGGGTATGCGTCATGGGGTGATGAAAGGTGAGACTGCTGCCGCCGGCAGAAGTTGCAAGCGGGCTGTGGGCCTAGGCGCCTTCATTTTCGGTCATTTTTTAGGCTCCTTGGCGCGTGGCGCGAAAGGGTCGGGGCGGATGGTTTCCGTGCGGCCATCGCTATAGGTCGTCACCTGGTTCCCGAACGGATCCACCCGCGTGGTGGCGCGCGTGCCGTCGCTGTAGACCGTCTCCACGTTCCCCAAGGCGTCCTTCCGCGAGCTGGCCGTGACGCCGTTGGAGTAATGGGTGGTCGTGCCACCGAGGGCGTCCGTCCGCGACGAAGCCGTCACGCCGTTGCTGAAGCGGGTCGTGCTGCCTCCTAAGGCATCGGTCGTGGTCGTCGCGGTGACGCCGTTATCCAGCCGCACCTCGCGGTTCCCCAACGCGTCCACCCTCGCCTGCCCGCTGGTCGGCAGACGGCCGCGGGCATCGGCTCGCAGGGCCGCGGCCGGCGAAGTCGGCGAAGTCGGCGCGGGCTCTTCCATCGAAGGCCCGCCTACAATCCCACCGCTCGCGAACGGAAGCCCCTGGGACGCAGTGGACGGGGCGTTGACGCGGCCCGTCGGATGCCCGACCACCGTCGCCGACGGGGCCGGCATCGAGGGCGCGACGGCCTCCGGTGCGGCCGGCGCGCGGACCAGCCGGCTCGCGGCGGGCGGGCGAGGCGCGGTCGGCCAAACGAGGATGAGGACCGCGGCCAGAGCAGCCACCAGGACGGCGAGGAAACGGGGTGGCATCGGGGTGTCCTCTTAGATACAGCCAGAAGAATCCTTCGCAAGCCTCGGCACGAAAAAGGGCGGCCGTCCGGAGACGTCCGCCCTTCGCAGGGAACTCGTCGGTTCGCTTAGGCGATGACCTTGTTGACGACCTTACCGAAGTTGTCGGTCAGGCGGAAGTCACGGCCGTTGTAGCGGTAGGTGAGCTTGGTGTGGTCGAAGCCGAGGAGGCGGAGGATCGTCGCGTGCAGGTCATGGATGTCGACGCCGTCCGCGGCGACCTGGCTGCCGATTTCGTCGGTCTCGCCGTAGTGCATGCCGCCCTTGACGCCGCCACCCGCCATCCAGCAGCAGAAGGCCTTGGCATGGTGGTCGCGGCCGGAATTGGTGTTCACGCGGCCCGCGGTCGTCGGGGTGCGGCCGAACTCTCCACCCCAGATGATGAGGGTCTGGTCGAGGAGGCCGCGCTGCTTGAGGTCGGCGATGAGCGCCGCCGCCGGGGTGTCGATGGCGGCACCGGTGCGGGTGGCCGAGGTGAAGATGTTCGTGTGGTGGTCCCAACCGCCGGCATCGACCTGCACGAAGCGGACGCCGCGCTCGACGAGGCGACGGGCGCAGAGGAGCTTGGCGCCGAGGTCGCTCTTACCGTACATGTCGCGGGTCTTCTGGGACTCCTTGGAGATGTCGAAGGCGTCGGTCGCCGCGGTCTGCATGCGGAAGGCGAGTTCGAAGGACTCAATGCGAGCCTCCAGCTGCTCGTCCTTCTGCACGGTCTGCATGTGGCGATCGTTAAGCTGGTGCACGAGGTCGAGCTGCTTGCGCTGGGCTTCTTCAGTCGTGAACTCGCTCTGCAGGTTGGCGATCACCTTGTTGGAAGGAGCGCCCGGACGGAAGGAAGTCTTCGCGCCTTGGAAGATGCTAGGCAGGAAGGCCGACTGGCGACCTTCGGCGCCGCCGCCGAGGCTGACGAAACCAGGGAGGTCCTGGCTTTCGGTGCCGAGGCCGTAGAGGACCCAGGAACCCAAGCAAGGCTTGGTGAGGATCGCCGAGCCCGTGTGCATGAGCTTGGCGGCCGGGCCGTGGGCAGGGAGGTCGGAGTGCAGCGAGCGGATCACGCACATCTCGTCGGCCTGCTCCTGGAGCTTCGGGAAGATCTCGGAGATCTCGAGGCCGGACTTGCCGGACTTCTTGAACTCAAACGGCGTCGGGAAGAGAACGCCGCCGCCGCCACCCTGGGTCTTCTCGGCGTAGGCCTTCATGCCCGGCTTATAGTCGAAGGTGTCGAGGTGCGACGGAGCGCCGCCCGCGAAGATGTGGATGACGTGCTTGGCCTTGGCCGGGAGCGGAGCTTGGCGCGGCTTGAGGGTCGCGGTGATCTCAGCCTGGGCCGGGTTGACCATGTAGTCGGCGACCATGGTGCCGAAGGCGATGGTACCCATGCTCATGCCGGTCTGGCGCAGGAAGTCGCGGCGGGAGGTGGGCGTCGGGAGGCTGTTGTTGCAGTTCTGGATTTCCATAGGGGTGCTATTTATATGTTTAGTATGAAGAGTCTTTGGGGTTAGTCGAGGTAAACGAATTCGTTCGAGCAAATCATGGCCTGGGCCAGCATTTCCCAAGGGGTGCTGGGCTGCTTGCGGGAGATCTTCTCACCCACGTTGACGATGACGCCCCCCGCGATGGTGGTGGCGCCCTTGGTGGCGGCCTGGCCGGCCGGGGGGGTGGAAGGCACGAGGGGCTTATTCATCATTTCCCGGGCCTGCTCCTTGGTCACCTTGGTCGAAGCC
>RFQN01000420.1 GCA_009924965.1 Verrucomicrobiota bacterium | reverse complement strand
TGTAGCGTTGCACCAAGCCCGGCTTGGAGCGCTCGAGGTTGCCGAGGCGGCTGAGGGTGAAGAGGTGGTGCTCGGCGCGGGCTTGGCTGCCCCAACAGGCGTCATAGCCCGAGACCTGACCCGGGACGTTGAACTCGCACTCCTTGCACTTCAACCCGAGCTCGGGGGCCGGCCAGGCGCCGCTCTGGATGTGGGCGGAAAGGCGGGCGGCGGCTTCGGTGATGGCTTCCTCCTGCGGGTAGCAACGCGAGACCGCCTCCGTGGCGTCCAGAATGGCGATCAGGGTCGTCGAGTCGCCTGGCTTGGCCTTGCCCCGGTAAGTGACCTCTGGGCGGCTGCCAGGGGCTCCCGGCGTGAGCGAGAACAGCCCGCGGACTTCCTCGGGTCCGGCGGCGCCGGCGATGTTGGGGACGTAGAACCAGGCGCGGAGGGTCTTGCGGATGCCCGCGGCCTGGAGGGCGAGTCCGGCGACGTGGACCTGGTAGGCCAAGTCGATGACGTAGGGCTCCCAGGAGGCTTGATTGAGAAGTGAGGCGTCGGTCGAGCCATCGGAGCGTGCTTCGGCGGAGGCGGACTTGATCTCGATGAGGTCGAGGTAGTCGCCCTGCACGCGCACCATGTCGGTACGGGCCATGAGCCCCCCATGCGCAAAGGTCGCTTCATGGAACGTCGCGTCGCCGGCCTTGAGCTTGGCAATCGTCCGGGCGCTCGCGGCGGCCGGGGCTTCCCCGGGGACGTAGAGGTCTTCGCCGGGATGGTAGATGCGGACCAACTTCTCGAACATGTAGCCCCCCTCGGCGAGCATGCGCAGGTATTCGTCTTCGCTCGAGCGCCGCGGCAAGGCTGGCCGGGTCAACGCATGCTTGATCCGCAACGGACATTCCAGCCCGAGCTTGAAGAGGGACTTGGAAAGGGCGGGAGCGGACATGGCCTCATCCAATCAACCTGACGCGAGAGATGCCAGAGGATTGGATGAGAGGGGGCTGGTTGGCTAGAGTATGGTTGGCTAGGGGGAAGGTAGGGGCGTGGCTTTGCCGCGCCCTTGTTTCCTTAGGAGGTCAAGGCGAAGCCTTGCCCCTACCCG
>RFQN01000419.1 GCA_009924965.1 Verrucomicrobiota bacterium | reverse complement strand
ACAAGGGCCGCAAAGTCCCAGGCTCAGGCTTGCCCGCCGCGCCGAAGGACGCCACCGACGGCGTGGGCTTCGCCGCCCAGGAACTGGTCTGCCATGATGAAAAGGCTTTCGATGGCTTGGTGCGCGGCGAGGGCTGCACGTGGATCGCGGTGCTGCGTCCGGCGGTCCAAGCCAAGGGCGGGCTCAAGGACGTGAACTCATTCTTCGGCAACCTCCGCAACGGCGGTAAATACGAGGGCATCTGGGGCTGCCTCGACGACGACAACACGGTCTGGTGGGGCGCCCGTAACGGGCTGACTTTCGGTCGCTTCGACGTGAACAACCCTAAGGTCGCTGGCCCTAAGCTCGCCGCGGGTAAGTGGGTCATCGTGGCCGGTCGTCTCGGCGCGGGTACAGGCGAGGTCGTCGCCGAGCTCTTCGTCGATGGCCCGCAGGCCGTGGCTTCGGCCAAGTTCCCCGTCAACCCGCAGGCCGACGCCTCAAAGCTCTGCATCGGGCAGGAACGTGACGCGATCAATCACCCCGGCTTCGAGTCGTTCGATGGCTCGATTCGCCGCTTCCTGCTGTGGGGTCGACCGCTGAAGGACGAAGAGCTCCAGCAGGCCCTGACGGCGGTTAAGTAGTCTTCTTCTTGGTGGCGTCTTCGGTCGCCGGCGCCTTTTCGGGGACCTTCTTCTTCTTGGCGTTATCCATCACTTTGGTGCGCTTGTCATCCATCGCATCCATGACCTTTTCGAGCGACTCCATCTTGATCGTTGGGTCGTTCTTGCAGATGGCCGCGAGCAGCGCGCTGCGCATCTCGTCGACGGCGCGACGGGCGTCGGCGGCGAGGTCCTTGCGTTCGGCGCCCGACGCGAATTCGAGGCGGCTGCGGATTTCCGTCATGCGCTCGCGAGCGCCCTTCACGGATTCGTCTTGGAAGGCCTTCAGCGCCGCGGCCTTGATCTTGGCGAGCTCCTCTTTGGCGACGCCTTCGACTTCATCGGGGACGATGGCCTGACGTTGGGCGATGCCTGGGGTGGCGGCGGCGCGCTTGGTGGCTTTGGGCGCGGTTTCCGCGGCCGGGGTCGTGGCGGGCTTGGCGGCCTCGGCC
>RFQN01000418.1 GCA_009924965.1 Verrucomicrobiota bacterium | reverse complement strand
GCCCGCGCCGCCGGCTTCCGACCCGTGGTGCTCGGCCCGACGGTCCTACGCGCCGAAAACGCGGCCTTGGCCTGCGTGGTCATCACGCAAGCCTTGGCCCGCCGTCGCTAAGCGCGGTTACTTGACCGCCTCGAACTTGAGCACGGTCTCGGCCGGCGCATAGGCCGCCGCCAACGCGGCAACCTGCTTGGCGTGCTCGACTTCCGAGGCCTTCACGACGGCTTCCATGTCTGTCTTCGCTTCCTTGCCGTGGAAGAGGGACTTGATCTGCTTCGTCTCGTAAGCCTGCTTGTCGCCGACGGCCTTCCAGATCTTGTCGAAGGCCGGCTTGGTCGGGCCCTGCGGGAACTCGGCGGCGAGGTTGATGCCGCGCGCCAAGTCGGCCGCGGCGAAGACCTTCGACTGCTCGCCCCAGGTGACCTTCACCGACGGAGTGGTCGCTCCGGTGACCTTAAGCGTCAGGCGATTGAAGCGGGCCTGGAAATCGCTGAGGGCCAAACCCGCGGCGAGGGTGCTGTCCTTGGCCACATCGCCCGGCTCGAACGAGCAAGGGAGGCGCTCGCTGCGCAAGGCGTAGGCGCCATCGGGACGACGGCTCGCGGTTTGGCCATTCTTCGCCTGCACGCTGCCGACCGCGAGGTCGACCTCCACCGTGCCGAGATCGCCGTCGAGGCCCAAGGCCTTGAGGTAAGCGGTGGCCATCATGACGTGGCCGGCCCAGCCCGGATGGACGCCATCGTTGCCTTCGAGCTTGAAGCCGTCGCCATATTTGGCGCGGCTCTCGTAGCCCTTGGCCAGCATCGGCCAATAGACGTCGGCGAAGGTGACTTGTTCGGCTTCGGCGACTTCGATGTCGATGTTGCGGAATTGGAGGAGCGAAAGGTTCAGGGTCTCCCACGTGCCCTTGGCGCTCTTCACCCACGGCGGGACGGAATGGATCGTCCCCGAGGAACCCAGCACGACGCGGGCGCCGGCGGCCTTGAAGGCCTGCACGACCTTGGTCTGGTTCTTGCGGTAGTCCTCGCCGATGGCGGCTTCAAAGGGGACGTACCGGAAATCGTTCATGCCGTAGCAGGTCGAAGCGATCGTCGGCTGAAAGCGGAGGACG
>RFQN01000417.1 GCA_009924965.1 Verrucomicrobiota bacterium | reverse complement strand
AATTCGGTGAGGCCCAGGTAAGGCGTGGCGGCGGTCATCTGGCCGCGGAAGACGCGGGCGCCTGGCGGGTAGTTTTGGTCGCGTTCGGTGCGGGCGAGCACCTTGAAGCGGGCCTTGTTCTCTTCGACGATGGCCTTGGCGAGGTTGCGGATCTGGTCGTCGGAGAGGCTGGCGAAGCCTGACCAGTTGGAGGTGTTCGTCATCGTGCCGGCCGAGGCGGTGGCGGTGCCTTGGGGGATGGCGCGAGGGTAGCGGGCGTTCTGGGGTTGGATCGGTGCGCTGCCCGTGTTCGGCAGGTTGGCCGCGTACTTCGTGGTGGCGATGGCCTTGGCCGAGCCGAGCACGGCGGTCCAGGCTTCCACGGAAGTGCTGTTCACGTTGAAGGTGCCGTCGTGCAGCAACACCGAGGCCGACCGTCGATAGTCACCGATGGCCGCGCGCAGGTCAGCACCTCCATGGAATTCTCCGAGCAGGCGCATGCGTGGGTTGTTCAGCGGCTGCACGCCGTTCAAGAAGTCGTCGAGGACTTGGCTGAGCGAGCGGGTTTCGACCGGCCCGGTATTGCCGTTACCGCTGGCGTTGCCGTTCCCGTTGGAATTGGCGTTGGCGTTCGGGTTCGCCGTCGGGTCGGATGGAATGGGGTCGGCCGGCGCCGAGGCCTTGGTCATTTCCGGCGCGGCGCTGGAGAGGAAGTACTGATCCCAGACGGCATGGTTCAGCAGGTAGGTATTGTCGTAGTCGGTCCAGTTCGGGCTGTTGAGCTGCGTGGTGCGCTGGACGTTGACCTGCGTGGGCGCGAAGCTGCTGCCGATGCCGAGCAGGGCTTGCTGGTCGCGCATGCTGAGGTTGGCGTGGGCGTATTGCGCGAGGCCGGTGGGCGGGGCCAAGGGGATTTCGGTCTGCACGGCGACGGACGTACCCGAACTGGTCACGGAGTAGCCACCATAGCCGAGCCCGCTGCTGGTCTGCAGGATTTCTGACCAGGTGGAGGGACGGAAGAGGCGCATGCGGTAACTCGGCGAAGCCCCGACGAACCCGTTGCCCTCGCCGAGGTCGGTGCGGCCGGCGCCATCCGCGCGGCACGAGGCCGCCATCGGGTTGGAATGCGT
>RFQN01000416.1 GCA_009924965.1 Verrucomicrobiota bacterium | reverse complement strand
TCCTTGATGGCGCTGCCCAAGACGATGCCCACGTCCTCGACGGTGTGGTGGTAGTCGACCTCCGTGTCGCCATCGGCCTTGACCTTGAGGTCGATGAGGGCGTGGCGGCTGAAGAGCGTCAGCATGTGGTCGAAGAAGGCGATCCCCGTGGAAATCTCGGAAACCCCGGTGCCGTCGAGGTTGACGGACAGGGCGATCTTCGTCTCGGCGGTGTCGCGACGAATGGTGGCTTGGCGGGCGCCGGTGCTCATGCCCGAAAAATCCCTCCGCACCGCGGGATTGTCAACCTCACCCTTCCGACCAAGCCTGCGCCGCCGCCAGAAAAGCGTCCATTTCCGCAGGAGTCCCGATGGTGATGCGCAAAGCGGCCGCGGTCAGCGGGTGGTTCGGAAAACGGCGGACCAAGATCTTCCGCTCCCGGAGGAAAGCAAAGGCATGCTCGCCCGTCGCAGACGAAGCCGGCCGGCGCGCCGACGCCGGCGTCGCGAGGACGAAGTTGCCCGATGAAGGGACCACGGTCCAACCGAGGGCCTCCAGGCCACGGGTGAGACGCGTGCGTTCGGCACGCACCTTGCCGACGGTCTCACGCAGCCAAGCGCCATCCGCCAAGGCATGGCCCTTGGAGAAAGTGCGCGTGACGACGACGTTCGCATGCGTCTTCGGCAGTTCGGCACAATCGGCGTCCGCGAATGCGGCGTAGGCTTCGTCGACGACGAGCAGCCCCGGGAACGTCCGAGCGAGTTCGGCGACCTTCGCCGGCGGGAACGACACGCCCAAGGGTGCGTTGGGATTGGTGAGGAAGAAGATGGCGGCGCCACAACGGGCCACGGCTGCGACATCGAAACCGAAATCGGGACCGATGGGCACCTTCACCACGGCGGCGCCCTGCGCGGCGGCGAGCACCGGATACAACGAGTAGCTCGGGTCGAGCATGCCGATCGGGCGGCCAGGCCCCGCGTAAGCGCGGATCAGGATATTCAGCAGGTCGTCGGAACCGTTGCCGGCCAGGATGTCCGCCGCTGGAAAGCCGTGTAGCTGCGCGGCAGCCTCACGCAAAGGCGAGGAGTCCGGCGAAGGATAAAGACGCAGCGCGGCGCCTTCGGCCGCCAC
>RFQN01000415.1 GCA_009924965.1 Verrucomicrobiota bacterium | reverse complement strand
GTCTCCAACGCCAACATCAAGGACACCGTCCTCAAACTGGCCGACGCCACCGCCTTCGACGGCGCGTTCCTCGAGCAGGCCCGCCAGGTGCGCGTCAACACGTCGTCCTGCCAGGTCTACATGGGCGTGCGCACGGGCGAGAGCATCCCGCATATCGGCGACCTCGTCTTCACCTCCGAGGCCAAGCCTTTCTCCAGCCGCGAGCTCATCGACTTCCACACGACGTCCCGCACCTATTCGGTCTACTACCCGGATACCCGTCCGCACACGAAGACCCCGCGCTACGCCATCGTCACGTCCGTCAACCAGCAGTACGCCGACTGGGCGAACCTCTCCGAAGCCGACTACCAGACGCACAAGGCGCGCGTCATCGAGGAGTCCTTCCGCGGGCTCGAGAAGTTCATCCCCGACATCCGCTCCAAGGTCGACCATGCCGAGGCCGCGACGCCGCGTACGGTCAACCGCTACGTCCGCCACGTCGGCGGGACTTCCTTCGGCACCAAGTTCGAGGGCCTCAAGGTCTCCATGGGCCTGCCTGAACAGGTTGGTGGCCTCTACCACGCCGGCAGCGTGGGCATCATCATGTCCGGCTGGTTGGGCACCATCAATTACGGCGTGATCGTCTCCGCCAAGGCCGACGCCTATTTGCGCGATCCGGACGCCGGTCCGCTCGGCGAGGCCGCCGCCAGCGCCGGGCTGTAGGCGTGGGCTTGACGGAAGCCCGCCTGCGGGGAGGATGGCGCCATGGAAAAACCGTCTACGGATAAGTCTTTAGCCGGGCGCTTGGAGTACGGTCTGGAGTACTTCATCTTCGCCAGCCGATGGGTGCAGGCCCCGATTTACGTCGCCCTGATCTTCGCCGCCATCGCCTACGCTTGGAAGAGCGTGCAGGAGCTGATCCACCTGCTGACCGGCTTTTCGGCCGCCACGGAAAGCTCCATCATGCTGGGCATCCTGTCGTTGGTCGACATCTCCATGGTGGCCAACCTCGTGAACATGGTCGTGGTCGGTGGCTACGTGACCTTCGTGAGCCGCATCGATTTCGGCGACAACGGCGACCGCCCCGATTGGCTCGACCACATCAACGCCAACACCCTGAAGGTAAAGCTG
>RFQN01000414.1 GCA_009924965.1 Verrucomicrobiota bacterium | reverse complement strand
TCGACCGCCAGGAGATCGACCGCCTTGATCTTGTCCACCAGACGGCCGAGCGTGGTGTATGTCGTGATGGCCACCCCGCCCTCCCGCCGCCACTGCGCGAGCTCGTCGTCGCGGTCGAAGCCGTGGACGACGATGGGGCTGAGCTGCGTGTGCTTGCGGACTTCGCGTTCCCAATTGATGAGCACGCTGTTGGGCGCGACGACGAAGAAGCGTTTCTTCCCTTGGGCAGCCAAATGGCACATCGATGCCAAGACTTGGATGGTCTTGCCGAGGCCCATGTCGTCGCCGAGCAGGACGCGCTTCTGGTGGACGACGTACTGGGTGCCGAACTGCTGGTAACGGCGCAGGTTGGCCGTCAACAGGCTGAGGTCGAGGGACGTCGCCTCCACGGCGTCGGCGATCGCCGCCGGCAGGCCGCCACGCATGTCCGGCCCCGCCAAGACGCCCTTGGCAACGACCTTCGGGGGCAGGAGGCTTTCCAGCAGCGCGATGAATGTCGCGGCGTTGCCGGCATACCGCTTCCAGATCGCGGCGGGGTCGTAGGTCAGCCCTTGGGCGTACTCGACCAAGCCCTTGGCCTCGGCCTCCACCCAGCGGAGGTTCTGCTCGATGGCTTCAGCGGTGTAGGTGAGCTCTTCGCGGGCCTTCCCCGAGAACAGCTGTTCGCTGAGCTTCGTGCGGGCGCGCAGGACGACTAGGCGCTCCTCGGCGTCCTTATGACGAAGCTCGGCCTCCTGCACGCGCGGTGGCAGTTCGCGAACCAGCGTCTCGTAGCGCGCCAACGCCAACAGTAGGCGGTCATCCGCCGTGCGGCGATCATCGGGGTCGGGCAACAGGCGTGCATGCGCGCGGGCCGACTCCACGAACAAGCCATAAGCCTTGAGCGCCGATTCGGCCGTCACTTCCCCGATGCCGCGGTACCGCTCCAGCGACCCCCGCGTGTGGCGGGTCAGGTCGCTGACCCGACGGAACCCTGCGTTCTGCAGCGGCCCCACCGAGGCCCCGAAATCCTTGAGCTCGGCGATATCGGCCTCCGCCAGTTGGGCCTGGACGGACTCCTGGAGGCAAGCCTCCGCCGCCGCCACGACTTCGGCGCGTGCCGCGGGCAGC
>RFQN01000413.1 GCA_009924965.1 Verrucomicrobiota bacterium | reverse complement strand
CTGTTCCGCCGTGGCGCTCAGGTCGGCGACGCCGAGCTGGACCGCGAGGTCAAGGCGAAGGACGAGGAGCTCGAGAAGGCCATCCGCGGCGCCCTCGAGAAGTATTTCAAGTCGAAGGGCGCGCAGTAAGCCCCTGGCTCATTTCCCGGCGGACGCTCGCGTGGTCGCCGCGACGGGCTTGGCTTCCTTCAGGCGGACTTCCTTCGGCGCGGGGTGCTGCTTCAGCCAGTCGGCCCAGCCGGGTTGCTCGCCGGCCTTCACCGACCAGACCGTGACGTCGTCGACCTCCAGGTGGCCGGCCTCGAGGCCGCCTAGCATGACCGCATGCAGCTCGCTCCGGTAGGACGGGTGCTTGCCGTGGAAGGTCGGTCCATCCTGGAACTGCACGCAGAGCTCGTCGCCGCGCCGTTCCACCATCACCACGTGCCACTTGCCCGGCGCGAGCTGGAAGCCAGGGGCGACGTCGAGCTGAAGCGTGTCGCCGTCGGCGAGGAGCATCGCGCCGTTCGCGCCCCAGGTCACGCGGGCGACATGGTGGCCGATCTCGATGAACGGAGCCACCGAGCGGCGCTGGTCGGCGACGAAGGGTTTGCCGTCGACGAGGCGCAGCGAGAATTTCAGCACATAGTCGGCCGGGGTCTTGGTCAGCGCGATGCGCGGGTGCACGCCCTTGTGCGTGTCGTGCGAGGCTTGGTACTCGGGGGAGGAGGCTTCCCCCCGGAGCACGCCGTCGACGACTTTCCAGCGCGTCCCCTGGTTCGGGTTCCAGGCGCCGATCGCCGGCGACTTCGCGGGCAAGGCCTTGAGCTCGCGGGTCTGGCTGAAATCGTCCTCGAAGACTTTCTGGTCGGGCATCAGCCACCGGGGCGCGAGTTCCGCCGCCAAGGAGAGCGGGAGGAAGGCGAGGAGGGGAAGGGGACGGAAGGGCCGGGGCATCCCGATGAAACCACGGCCCTGGGCGAAAGGTTGCGGCAAGTCGCGGCGAGCCCGCCAACGACAAGGCCCGGATCGCTCCGGGCCTTGGAAAGGTGGGGTGATTGAGGGGACTTGAACCCCCGACCCCTGGTACCACAAACCAGTGCTCTAACCAACTGAGCTACAACCACCGTTC
>RFQN01000412.1 GCA_009924965.1 Verrucomicrobiota bacterium | reverse complement strand
GCGCGGTAGCCAAGTGGTAAGGCCGGGCTCTGCAAAAGCCCCATGCGTCGGTTCAATTCCGACCCGCGCCTCCAATTTAAAACAAGCAGGGCGTCCCCACCGGGACGCCCTGCTCTTTTCCTGGCCCCAGGCCTTAGCGGACCGTCTTGCTGAGGTTGGCGACGCCGTTGACCTTCGAGTTCACGCGCAGACGCAGGCCGTTGAGGCGGATGAAGCCGGTGGCGTCGTCCTGGTTGTAGGCCTTGGTCGGATCCGCTTCCATCGTGGCGATGTGCGGGTTGTAGAGCGAACGCGGGCTCTTGCGGCCGGCGACGTACGTGTTGCCCTTGTAGAGCTTCACGCGGACGGTGCCGGTGACGTTGCGCTGGGATTCGGTGATGAGGGCCTGGAGGGCGAGGCGCTCCGGGGCGTACCAGAAGCCGTTGTAGACGAGGGTCGCGTAGCGCGGGACGAGGGAGTCGCGCAGGTGCATGACCTCGCGGTCCATGGTGAGCGACTCGATCTGGCGGTGGGCGAAGTGCAGGATGGTGCCGCCCGGGGTCTCGTAGACGCCGCGGCTCTTCATGCCGACGAAGCGGTTCTCGACCACGACGCCGTGACGACCGCCGAGCTTGTTGAGCGTGCGCATGACGCCGAGGGGATCCAGCTTCTTGCCGTTGACGGCGATGCAATCGCCTTGGCGGAACTCGAGCTCGACGTACTCAGGCTTGTTCGGGGCGTCTTCCGGGGAGACGGAGAGCTTGAACATCGCCTTGTTGGCCGGCGCGAAGGCGTCCATCCAAGGGTCTTCGAGGATGCCGGCTTCGTAGGAGATGTGCAGGAGGTTGCGGTCCGAGGAGTAGGGCTTCTTGGCGCTGGCTTCGACGGGGATCTTGTTGTCGGCGCAATAGGCGATCATCTCGGCGCGGCCCGGGAAGTCCTTGCGGAAGGCCTCGTTGCGCCAAGGGGCGATGATCTCGAGGTCGGGCGCGAGGGCGGCGCAGGTCAGCTCGAAGCGGACTTGGTCGTTGCCCTTGCCGGTGGCGCCGTGGGCGATGGCGGTGGCGCCTTCCTTGCGGGCGATCTCGACCATGCGCTTGGCGATGAGCGGCCGCGCGATGGAGGTACCGAGGTAGTACTGGCCTTCGTAGATGGCGCCGG
>RFQN01000411.1 GCA_009924965.1 Verrucomicrobiota bacterium | reverse complement strand
AGGCACGGCCAATCGCGGCGGCGGCGGTGGTGGTGGCGGCGCAGGCGACAAGGGTGGCAACGGCGGTTCTGGCGTCGTCATCATCCGCTATCTGACCGGCACGGCCACTTGCACCGGCGGCACTGTCACCACCTCCGGCCTCTACACCATCCACACCTTCACCTCCTCTGGCACGTTCACGGTGGCCTGATGCTCTACCAGCGCAAGACCCTCCCCAGCACCAACATGGGCGACCCGGCCCCGCTTCCCGAGGCCCTGGTGGGCCTGTCGGACGCCAGCCTTGCCGATCTGTCCGCCGCCCTCGGCGTGGCGGCGCAGGAACTCGGCTTCGACGGGCAGGGCTTCTTCCCCGTCACGCCGGAACCGCCCCCGCCGCCCCCGGTGGATGAGCTGAACAAGGTGGACTTCCTGCGGCTGTTCACGCAGGCCGAGCGCATCGCCATCCGGCAGGCGGCCGCAGATCCTCGCCGGGGTCCGCCCGTGACGCAGAAGGACTATCCGCAGCAGGAAACCTACGTCCCCGGACGCCCGATCCTGACCTATCTCCGGCGGCTGTTCGTGGCCCTGGATCAGCTTCTGAACGCGCTCACGGGCGGATCGCCGGATGAAACGGTGTCGTCGCGGATTGACAAGGACACGGAGAAGGGCCGGCTGATCCCCTGCATCCTCTGCGTCGTTCTCGGGTGGATTGACCCGAACCATTGCGCCAAAGCCCGCGAGCGCGACGAGGGGAAGATTTCCGGCCTACCTACGCCAAAGCTGACGGTCGGTCGCTACATCCAGAATGTCGGCATTGCGTTGAGCCAACTGCTAAACGTGATTTTCGGCGGCGACGAGGACGAGCGGCTGTCTTCGCGGGCGGGCAAGGATGCTCGCCGTGGCCGCAAACTGGCCTGCGTGTTGTGCCGCTTTCTTGACCTGTTTGAGAAAGACCACTGCGAGAAAGCCATCGAGCGGGACGAGGGCAAGCGCCAAGGCCAATACGACGACCCGCGCCGCCGCGATTATCCGCCCCGTTCCGACTGGAGCTGATCCATGCCCCGCGTCGTCTTTGAACTGCCCCCCGGCCTGAACAACGACGACACGACCTTCGCCGCCTCGGGCCGGTATGCCGATGGGTCCAACGTGCGGTTCTGGCGG
>RFQN01000042.1 GCA_009924965.1 Verrucomicrobiota bacterium | reverse complement strand
GCCGGTGTTTTCCTGCACGTTCCAGAAATCGGGTTTGCGTCCTTGGAAGGACGTGTGCGACCACGCCATCCAGATGCCGTGGTGATGCAGGTGATCGACCGCGAAGCTGTCGGAGACCAAGGTTTGGTCGGGCGTGTAGATCGGGTGGAGGAAGCCGCCACGGCGGTAGACCTCCTTCACGCCGACGGGCAACGTCTCGGCGTCCTGATATTTGAAGATGAGTCGCGACGACTCGCCGACTTCGGAGACCTCGATGGTTTCCTTGCCGCGCAAGGCCTGGACCTCGAGGGTGGACTTGGGCTTGCCGATGGTGGCGAAGCCGGTGAACGCCTTACCCGCATCCTGATAGGGTAGGAGGAAGGTCAGCTTCTCCTTCTTGGCGTCCCATTGCGCCGGCAAGAGGTCGACCCCTTGCGCGGTCTGCGTCGCGATGACGTAGCTCAGGGCGCGATCGAGGCCCGCATCGCTGACCTCCACCACCTGATTGGCCTTGGGTTGGCTGGGGCCAGGAATCGTGAACGTCGCGGCGCTGGCCGGCAGCAGGCCGAACAGAAGCGCAAGGGCAGGAAGACGAGAAAGCATGGGATATGAACTAAGGGTAAGGAAACAGTCCTATCGTTATTCTCTGATACAGGGAAAGATACCTAGTTCCATTTTGTTCGCAATCTTTATGATTGCTTCAATCATTACTGTCATAAAGGAAGGATTTCGCTCATTTAACTTGCGTTAGGCTACAAAAAGTGTCCAATTTCGCCATGTCCACCCAACTCTTCGGCACCGACGGCATACGAGGGAAAGCCAACGAATACCCGATCACCGCGGAAATCGCGCTCAAGACGGGGCAGGCGATTTCGCGGGTCCTGAAGTCCTCCGGGGCCAACCACAACCGCGTCATCATCGGCAAGGACACGCGCATCTCGGGCTACATGCTGGAGACGGCGCTCACGAGCGGGCTGGTGGCGAGCGGGATGGACGTGTTCCTGGTCGGGCCGATCCCGACGCCGGCGGTCGCGCATCTCACGAAGTCGATGGGTTGCGGGGCGGGCATCATGCTCACCGCCTCGCATAATCCTTATGAAGACAACGGGCTGAAGATCTTCGGCCCGGATGGCTACAAGCTCTCCGACGAGCTCGAGGCCGCCGTGGAGCGCGAGATCCTTTCCGACGGCAAGCCCATGTCGGTGAGTCCGGACAAGATCGGCAAGGCCTACCGCATCGATGATGCGCGCGGGCGTTACATCGAATACGCGAAGCAAAGCCTTGGGCCGACGGACCTCGGCGGCTTGAAGCTCGTCGTCGATTGCGGCCACGGCGCGGCCTACCTGCTTGCGCCGCTCATCTTCAAGGAACTGGGTGCCAAGGTGACGAAGCTCGGCGTCGAGCCGGACGGGCTGAACATCAATGCCGGTGTCGGTGCGCTGCATCCGGAGCATGCCGCGGCGGCGGTCCGCGCGCAAGGCGCCGACCTCGGCGTGTCCTTTGACGGCGACGCCGACCGCGTCATCTTCACCGACGAGACCGGGGCCTCGGTCTCGGGCGACCGCATCCTGACCCTGTGCGCCTTGGCGATGCAGCAAGAAGGCACGCTGCGCGGCGCGACGATGGCCTGCACGGTGATGAGCAACCTCGGCCTCCATGAGGCCATGCGCCAGGCCGGCGTGCAGGTTTTGACCACACCGGTGGGCGACCGCCATGTCATCGAGGCCCTGCGCTCGGGCGGGTATTCCTTCGGCGGCGAAAACTCCGGCCACCTCATCTTCGCCGACCACGCGACCACGGGCGATGGCATCTTGAGCGCGCTGCAGGTGCTGCGCATCATGAAGCAGAAGGGCGCGCGCCTCTCGGAGCTCGCCCAGGCGATGCACGAGTATCCGCAGGCGTTGGAGAATCTACGCATCAAGGCCAAGCCCCCGCTGGCATCGCTGGCGCGGCTGCAGGAGGCGATGCGTGCGGCCGACGATTCGTTCGGCGTGCATGGCCGGCACCTCATCCGCTACTCCGGGACGGAGAACAAGATCCGCATCTTGGTCGAGCATCGCGATCCCGCCGAGGTGCAGGCCTGGGCGCGTCGCTTCCGCACCGCCGTCGAACTCGACCTCGCCTAAGCCCATGCGACGCTTCCGATTACTGCCTGCCTCGCCGACGCTCGGTTGCCTGCCGTTGACGGCCACCCGTCCGCTGGAGACCTTTCCGATCGGTAACCTGCCGTTGAAGGACCACCAGCTGCGAGCCTTGGCCGGACCCTGGGCACCGAGCGGACCGGTGGAGGTCTATCCGCATGCGTGGTTGGAGGCCGATGACGTCGCCGCCTTCATGGCCGACGCACAGGCTTCCGCCTTGGTGGACGGTCAGGGGGCGGAACTCTTGTTGCGCCCTGGTGCGACCGGCACGCCGCGCGTGGCCGTCCATAGTTTCCTCATTCGCTTCGCCTGGGATCTCCTCGTCGCCAACGAACGGGCGCTTAAGGCACGCACCGACTGGACGAACCAAGGCGACTGCCATGCCTCGCTGTATGTCGATGGACGTTTGTCCGTCGGCGCCGGCACGCGCATCCTCCCTGGTGTCGTCATCGAAGGCGACGTCGTCATCGGCGCTGGCTGCAAGGTCGGCCCCAATTGCTACATCCGCGGTGCGACCACGGTCGGCGATGGCTGTCACGTCGGTCAAGCTGTCGAGCTGAAGAACACGGTCCTTCTGGCGAAGACCAACGTCGGGCACCTTTCCTACGTTGGCGACTCCATCCTTGGCGAGAAGGTCAACTTCGGCGCCGGGACGATCGTGTCGAACCTGCGCCACGACGGGCAGGCGCACCGCAGCATGGTCGAGGGCGCGCTCGTCAACACGGGTCGACGGAAGTTCGGCGCCATCATCGGCGACGGCGTGCATACCGGCATCCACACGTCGATCTATCCTGGCCGGAAGATCTGGCCGGGCCTGACCACCCGACCCGCCGACGTCGTCGACCGCGACCTCATCTGACCATGTGTGGCATCATCGGATATGTGGGGGCGCAACCCGCGACCCCTATCTTGCTCGGGGGCTTACGGCGCTTAGAGTATCGGGGCTATGACTCGGCTGGCCTGGCTTTGCAGGAAGCCGGTGGACCACTCGTCGCCCTGCGATCCGTCGGGAAGGTCGCGCGCCTCGCTGAGAAGGTTAAGCAGGAGCTGACCGCCGAACGGCAGGCCACCGCCACCGTCGGCATCGCGCATACCCGCTGGGCCACGCACGGAGCGCCCACCGAGGCGAACGCCCATCCCCATTTCTCGGCGGACCGAAAACTCTGCTTGGTGCATAACGGCATCATCGAGAACTACCGCGCGATCCGCGCCCGCCTGGAGGCCAAAGGGCATGTCTTCACGTCCGAGACCGACACCGAAGCCTTGGCGCGTCTGATCGGGGAACACTACCAGGGCGACCTCCGCAAGGCCGTAGGCCAAGCCTTGGCGCAGGTTGAAGGCGCGTACGGCATCGCCGTCATGGCCACCGCCCAGCCGGGCGTGTTGGTCGTCGCCCGGAAAGGCAGCCCCTTGGTGCTCGGCTTGGGCGAGGGTGAGACCTTGGTCGCCTCGGATGCCTCCGCGCTGATCGCGCATACCCAGCGCGTCATCTACCTCGATGACGGCGACATCGCCACCGTGACCGCGAACACCGTCGACATCCGCGATCGGCACGACGTCTTGCGCGAACGCGAGGTCGCCGAACTCGGCCTCGACCTCGGGGCGGTGGAGAAGGGCGGCTACGAGCACTTCATGCTCAAGGAAATCTTCGAGCAGGCGGAGTCCGTCGGGAACGCCTTGCGTGGCCGGTTGGATACGGAGCACGGTACGGCCGTCTTGGCGGGCATGGGGACCTCACCGCGCGACTTGGCGGAGCTCCAGCGCATCGTCCTCGTCGGGTGCGGCACCTCCTTGCATGCCGGTCAGGTCGGGGAGTTCGCCTTCGAGGACTTGGCTGACCTGAACGCGGAAGTCCAGCAGGCCGCCGAATTCCGGTATCGGAACCCCTTGGTCGGCAGCCACGACCTTGTCTTGGCCATCTCGCAGTCGGGGGAGACCGCCGACACCTTGGCCGCGGTGCGCGAAGCCAAGGAGAAAGGCGCCTTGGTGCTCGGCCTCGTCAACGTCGTCGGCTCGACCATCGCCCGGGAAACCGGACGGGGTGTCTTCATCCATGCTGGCCCGGAAATCTCAGTCGCCTCGACCAAGGCCTTCACCGGCCAGGTCGCCGTGCTCCTCCTGATGGCCTTGCGGCTAGGTCGTGGGCGGCGCCTGTCGTTGGAGCGCGGGCGCGTCTTGGCCGCGGAGCTGGCGCGCTTGCCGGAGCTGATTGCCCAAGTCTTGGCGCAGAACGACGCCATCGCGGCGGTCGCCGGGCGCATGGCGGCGGCGGAGCATGCCTTCTTCCTGGGGCGTGGCCCGATGCACCCCGTGGCGTTGGAAGGCGCGCTCAAGCTCAAGGAAATCTCTTACGTGCATGCCGAAGGCTATCATGCCGCCGAGATGAAGCATGGCCCCATCGCGTTGCTGACCCCGGGTACGCCCGTCGTCGTCTTGGCGAACCGCTCGCCCCAGTTGGACAAAGTCTGGAGCAACGCCGAAGAGTGCAAGGCGCGTGGCGCGCGGATCATCGCGGTCGTCACGGCCGGATCCGCGGCGGACACTATCGCCGACGACCGCATCGTCATCCCTGAGTGCGATCCCTTGGTGGCGACCATCCCGGCGGCGATCGCCCTGCAGTTGCTCGCATACCATGTCGCGCGCTTGCGCGGTTGCCCGATCGACCAGCCCCGCAACCTGGCGAAGTCCGTGACCGTAGAGTAAAACTGATATTATTGATAGGTCATCAACCCTAGGGTCGTCGCCTTGCCGACTGCGGCGCGCGCTTTTCATATTTTACCCGACATGAAAAGCGCCACCACGAAGACCTGCGGCCGTTGCCGCCAGGCCAAATCCACGCTCAGCTTCTATCCAGTCGGGGAGGACGGCGAAGGCCATCCGTTCTGCACCGACTGCCTCAGCCTCATCTTCCTCCAGAAGGAACGCCAGCGCCGGCAATCCAACCTCGTGCGCTTGCGGACCTGTGCCCAATGCGAGCAGGCTTTTCCCTTGGGCCATTTCCATTGGATCAAGGCCTCGAAGGCTTACCATAGCTACTGTCGGGCCTGCCATTCCGCGTACATGGCGATCCGCTACCTTCGCAAGAAGGGCGGGAGCCGGAAATTAAGATCCGCTGGTGGCCGGACGGGGACTTGAACCCCGAACCAATTGATTAAGAGTCAACTGCTCTACCATTGAGCTATCCGGCCCTTAGAACGCCCAAGAGCAAAGGGCTTTGCCAGCCGTGGGTAAAGGAAAATTAGGCCTTAGCGATGGCCGCGTTGCCGGACGGCCTCGAACAGGCAGACACCGGCCGACACGGACACGTTGAGGCAAGGCACGGCGCCCAGCATCGGGATGCGCACGAGGAAATCGCAGGTTTCGGCGGTCAGGTGGCGGATGCCGTCGCCTTCGGCGCCCATGACGATGGCCAAGGGGCCGGTCAACTTGGCCGTGTAGAGCGACTGGCTCGTCTTGTGGTCGCTCGTGCCGGCGATCCAGACGCCGCCGTCCTTGAGCTTCACCAGGGCGTTGCGCAGGTTATTGGCCTGCACGATGGGCATGTGCTCGGCGGCGCCGACGGCGACCTTGCGGACGGTGTCGTTGACGGGCGAGGAGTTCTTGCGGGTCGTCACCACGAAGGCGCAGCCGGCGCAATCGGCGGTGCGGAGGCAGGCGCCGAGATTGTGCGGGTCCTGCACGCCGTCGAGGACGAGGATCAGCGGGTCCTTATGCTGCGCGAGCAGGCCGGGGATGTCGGCCTCGTCCAGCAAGCGGATCGGCTTGTTGAGGTCCGCGTGGCGGGGCGCTCGATCGTTGGACCGAGCCATGGCTTAGCGGCGGGCCAAGCGGCCGCGGGCGTGGAGGGCTTCGGCGATCTGGATCGCGTTGAGCGCCGCGCCTTTCCAGAGCTGGTCGCCGCTGACCCAGAGCGATAGGCCGTTGTCGAAGAGCGTGTCCTTACGCAGGCGGCCGACGCCGCACTTCTCCTTGCCGGCGTAGTCGAGCGGCATCGGGTAGACCTTCTTGGCGGGTTCGTCGCAGACTTCGGCGCCGGGGAAGGCGGCGATCGCGGCGCGGGCGACGGCGAGGTCGACCGGGCGCTCGAACTCGGCGCTGATGGCGATGGAGTGGGCGCGGAAGACCGGCACGCGGACGCAGGTCGTCGTGACCTTGAGGTTCGGCAGGCCCATGATCTTGCGGCCTTCGTTCAGCATCTTCATCTCTTCCTTGGTGTAGCCGTCCTCGAGGAACGAGTCGACCTGCGGGATGAGGTTGAAGGCGATGGTGTGCGGGTAGACCTTGGCGGGAGACGCTTCGCCCTTGGCCCAAGCGCGGACCTGGGTGTCGAGCTCGCGCATGGCTTCGGCGCCGGTGCCGGAGACCGCCTGGTAGGTGGACGCGAAGAAGCGCTTCAGGCCGAAGGCCTGGTGCAGGGGGAAGAGGCCCATCAAGGCGATGGCCGTCGAGCAGTTCGGGTTGGCGATGATGCCCTGGTGGTTGTCTAGGGCGTGGGCGTTGATCTCGGGGACGACCAGGGGGACCGTCGGGTCCATGCGGAAGGCCGAGCTGTTGTCGATGACGATGACCCCGCGCTTGACGGCTTCATGGGCCAGGGCGACGGAAACCGAGCCGCCGGCGCTGAAGACCACGAAATCGAGGCCCTCGAAGGCCTCCGGCTTGGCTTCCTGGACGGTCCAGTCCTTACCGCCGTAGCTGACCTTGGACCCGGCCGAGCGGGCCGAGGCGAGGGGGCGGAGTTCGGCCACGGGGAACTTTCGCTTGGCCATCAACGCCAGCAGTTCTTGACCGACCGCGCCGGTCACGCCCACGATGCCAATTCGATATGCCATGTTCTGAGTTATCCTTGGTTTTGAAAACGGAGTTCGCCGAACGCCTCCAGGCGCTGGGTGTGTCCATGTCGGAACATTGCCTTCTGGTGTCGGTTGACCAGCAAAAACTCTGGCATTTTCATGGGACAGGGTGCGATTCCTACACCATCAGCACGGCCCGGGCGGGGCGGGGCTGCGTCCAGGATTCGCACCAGACCCCGACGGGCCTGCACGAGGTCTCCGAGAAGATCGGGGCCGGCGCGCCCGCCGGGATGGTCTTCAAGGCGCGGCAGGCGACCGGCCAGCGCTGGGTCGACTGGCCGACGCCCGACGATAACCTCATCACTTCCCGTATCCTGTGGCTGCGCGGGCTGGAGCCAGGCCACAACGCAGGGCAGGACGCGGCGGGCCGGGTCGTCGATACGAAGCAACGCTACGTCTACATCCACGGCACCAATCAGCACGCCAAGCTGGGCACGCCCAACAGCCATGGGTGCGTGCTCTTGTCCGACGACGACGTCATCGCGTTGTTCGACCGCGTGCCGCTCGGCACGCAGGTGTTCATCCGCTAGCGATTACTTTTCCTCGTTGGACGTGCGCCAAGCGAGGATCATGTCGCGGGCCACGGGGCCGGCCGTCTTGCCGCCCCACGTGCTGGTGTCGAGCTGGCCCTCCACGAGCACGCAGAAAGCCACGGCGGGATTGTCCGCCGGCGCGTAGCCGACGATCCAGGCGAGGTGCGCCTACCTGCATGCCGTCGCGCAGGGCTTGAAGCTGTGGGGCCGTCAAGCCGATGGGCTCGGCGCCGGCATGGCGGCCATCGCGGCCGGGGTCGTGGATGATGCTGGGCGTGGTGCGCGTTTCGCCACGGGCGAGCGAGGCGGCTACGCAGGCCATGTGGAGCGGCGTGGTCAGCAGGTAGCCTTGGCCGATGGAGGTGTTGGCGGTGTCGCCGTCGGCCCAAGCCTCGCCCGCGATGCGTTTCTTGTAATCGCGATCCGGCACCACCATGCGCGTCGCCGGGTTGGGTAGCTCGGTCGTCGACGGGTTGTCGAGGGTCGGTGGTTTCCGCAGCAAGGGCGCATCGAGGCCGAAGCGGCGGGCCTCCTTCGCCAAGGCATCGGGGCCCGTGCGGAGGCCGACCTGGTAGTTCCAGACGTTGCAGGAGACGGCGAGCATCTTCTCGAGGTCGACCTGTCCGTAGCCCGACGGCTCGTGCTCAGGGAAGGCGCGGCCACCGACCATGTAGCTCGGGCCGCAATCCAAGATGTCGTCCCAATCGACCTTATGGTTGCGCATGCCCGCCGTGGCGGTGATGAGCTTAAAGGTCGAGCCCGGCGCGTAGAGGCCTTGGATGGAACGGTTGATCCAGCCACCCTCGGAGTTCACCTTGTCGAAGTAGGCTTGCGTGACGCGGTCCGCCATCTCGTTGGGGTCGAAGGAAGGTTGGCTCGCGAGCGCGAGGATCTCGCCGGTGTTCACGTCGAGCATCACGGCGGCCGCCGGCAACAGCTTGCCCTGCGAGTCGACGATCTGGGCGAGGGCGCCTTCGGCGGCCTTCTGGATCTGGGTGTCGAGCGACAGGACGACGCTGGCGCCTTGTTCCGGGGCGGCGAACTTCAGCAAGTCCTTGTTGTAGCCCGAGGAGGTCTTGGTCCAGAGCTCCCAGCCGTTGCGGCCTGAGAGGACTTCGTTGTAGGTCGCCTCGATGCCCTCGGCGCCTTTCTTGCCGACGTAGCCAAGCTTCTGGAGCTTGTTCAGGTCTTCATCGTCGAAGTCATCGGGGTCGCTCTTGATGACGTCGGAGTCGCGGACATAGCCCAAGACGTGCGCCGCCAGCTTGCCGTTCGGGTAGGAGCGCACCATGTCGGCCTCGAGGGTGATCGGGCCTTGCACCGGGAATTGCTCGATGAAGCGGGCGACGGCGCGGTTACCTTCCTCGGGCGTCAAGGCTTGGCCGGAGTTCGGGAAGGCAAGGTCGAGGATCAGCGGGAACTTGAGCGCCCGACGTTCCGTCAGGTGCTTGCGGAGGGCGTCGGGGTGGACCATGCGCTCTTCCGGGTGCAGCTGCGGCGTCGACTTCACCTTGGCCGTCCCTTTAGCGCTCTTCTGGTTGGTCGAGTCGATGACGAACCAGATCTTCGTCAGCCACGCGTTGAGCACGTTGAGGCGCGCGGTCTGCTGCAGCTGGTCGTAGTCGGGGCGACGGTCGGGGAAGCGGGCTTTTTCCTTCTGCAGCAACTCGAGGTATTCCTTGCGGAACTCGGGTTGGAGCGCGAGCAGGTCGGCCTTGACGCTCCAGCGGACGCGGTTGTCGACGAGGATGTAGCCGTTGCGGTCGAAGATTTTCCCGCGGGAGGGTGGTCGGATGACGACGCGGCGGCTTTGGCGATCCGCTTGGTCGATGAGGTTGACGTTCTGGGCCAGTTGACGGAAGCCGAGGCCGATGGCGACGTAGACGAAGCCCACCAGGAAGAAGAAGAAGACCGCCTGCAGCCGCCAGGTCGAGATGGGGTCTGAGGGCGTCGAGACGTCGGCGTCGCGGGGGTCTTTCATGCGGCTTCGTCGGGTTGGGGGAGGCCCGCCTTATCCATGGCGAAATTCTGGGCCACGGCGATCGGGGCGAGGAGCAGCGTGGCGAGGATGATGGCGAGCAGCACGTGCAGGAGCCACTGGCCGAGGAAGTGCAGCGACAGGAGCGGCACCTGCTTGGAGTGGGCGAG
>RFQN01000410.1 GCA_009924965.1 Verrucomicrobiota bacterium | reverse complement strand
GCAGCAGGGTGTCCGAGATGATGCCGCACATCATCAGGCCAGCGATCTGCGGGCTGGGCGTGAGCCCGGCGGTGCGGAACATGTCGGCCACGATCGAGCAGGTCGAGCCGAGCGGTCGGTTCAGGAAGAGGATCGGCTGCGCGGTGTGCGGGTTGCCGAGGCGGTGGTGGTCGACGACCTCGGCGATCTCGACCTCGTTGGCGCCGTCGACGGCCTGGGAGAGCTCGTTGTGGTCGACCAGCACGAGGCGGGTGCGGACGGGCTTGAGGATGTCGGACTTCGAGAACACGCCGACGAGGCGGGCGTCCTCGTCGATGACATGGTAGATCAGCGCGTTGGACTGGATGATGCGGCGGCGGATGACGCCGAGCTTCTCCTGCGGGCTGAAGCGTGGGGCGTCGCGCTGCACGAGGCCGCCCACGAGGGTGGCGGCGCGCACGGCCCAGGCGGTGGTGGCGCTGTCGGTGTCGGCGTAGGCCACGGAAACCTTGCTGTCCTTGGCGAGGGCGAGGGTGTCCGCCTTCATACGGTGCCCGCCGGTCACGATGATCAGGCGCACGCCCATGGCGATGGCGCGGCGGTGCACGTCGTCGCGGTCGCCCACGACGATGACGCTCTTGTTGTTGGGGATTCCTTCGATGGTCGCGGACTTGCCGAAGGATTCGAGCTCCATGGCGGCGACGCGCACGTAGAGCTCGTCCACGGCGGTCTGGTCGAAGGCGATGACTTCCGTGCCGCCGATGGAGCGGATGATGGCGCCGATCGAGCTATGCACCTTGCGCATCGAGGTCGCGCGCTTGGGCTTGGGGATGAAGTAGTCGCCGAGGCCGAAGATGGAGACGTAGCCGTCGAGGCGGCCTTCGCGGTCGAGGACGGGCAAGGCGCGGACGTCGTGCAGGTCGAGCAGCTCGAGGGCGCGGGCGCAGGTGTCGTCGACGGAGACGACGTACGGGTTGCGCTCCATGATGTCCTCGACGCGCGGGGTGACGTCGCCGACGAATTCCGGCAGCGTGGCGCCGAAGCGGTTCAGGATCGCGTCAATGCGGGCGTTGGAGTTGCCGCAGCGGGCGGCGACGTAGCCGGGTTGGCCAGAGGCCTCCTTGAAGGCAGCGTAGGCCATCGCCGAGCAGATCGCGTCCGCG
>RFQN01000409.1 GCA_009924965.1 Verrucomicrobiota bacterium | reverse complement strand
AGACCGTGAACATCGGCGACATCGCGCATACGCCCGGGATGCTCGCCTTGCTCGAAAAACACCTGCCCGAAGCCGAGGTCACCTTGTGGCCAGGGAGCGTCGATAACGGGGTCGGGGAGATGCTGCAGCGCCGCTTCCCGAAGCTGCGGATACTCGTCCCCGGCAAGGTCGACGTCGCACAGGCCTATGCCGACCATGATTTCCTGCTCCATGGCTCCGGCCCCTCGCTCGTTGCCGAGAGGGACCTCGTCCGCTGGCGACAGCTCGGTTCCAAGCCCTACGGCGTCCTCGGCATCACCCTGGGTAAGCCGACCCCAGCGACCATCGAAGTGCTCCACGGCGCGCGCTTCGTCTTCTTCCGTGACGGCGTCTCCCATGCCGTGGCCATCGCTTCCGGCGTGCAGTGCCCGGTCATGGGTTTCGGGCCGGATGGTGCCTTCGCCACGGACCTCCGCAATGACGCTCAGGCGGAGGCTTTCCTCAAGGCCCATCAGCTTGAGGCGGGCGGTTTCCTTTGCTGCATCCCGCGTTACCGTTCCACCCCGTATTGGCTGATCAAGCCTGGCGTCGCGTTCGACCCGGCCAAGCAGAAGCGCAACGACGCGCTCAAGGAACACGACCATGCCCAGCTCCGCGCCGCGATCGTCGCCGTGGTGCACCAGACGAAGCTCAAGGTGCTCATCTGCCCGGAGGACCGCACGCAGATGGCCCTGGGTAAGGAGATGCTCTTCGATCCGTTGCCCGACGACGTGAAGGCGAGGGTGGTATGGCGGCCGGATTATTGGCTGACCGACGAGGCCTTATCGGTCTACGTCCGCAGCGCCGGGCTCTTCGGCAACGAGATGCACTCACCCATCATGGCCATCGGTAACGGCGTGCCTGCCATCGTGTGCCGTTGGGCGGAGCAGACCTCCAAGGGCACGATGTGGAAGGACATCGGCCTCGGCGAATGGCTCTTCGATTTGGACGACGAGCCGCAGTTGGCCGGCATCGTACCCGCCGTCTTGGCCATGGCCCAGGACCCCGTGGCGGCGCGAGCGAAGGTCCAGCGGGCGCAAGACGTCGTCCGAGCCCGACAGGCCGCCGCGATGGCGGCTCTTCGCCAAGCCCTCTGAGCCCGTTTAGGACTCCTTCGTGAACGGGTTGTCGTCGACCGG
>RFQN01000408.1 GCA_009924965.1 Verrucomicrobiota bacterium | reverse complement strand
AAGCTGGTCATTCTCCGAAGAGGATGCGGGGCAGATGCGGGCTATGCTCCAGAAGTTCCTCTTCGAAAGCAACGCGCGGTGCGCGCTGCTCGTGGACCGCTCAGGGCAGCTCGTGGCGACGGCCGGCGAGCAGCCGACCTTCGACCCGACGGCGTTCGCCACGCTCACGGCGGCGGACTTCAGCGCGAACGACCAGCTCGCGCGCCTGATCGGGGAGACCGACTTCAACTCGCTGTTCCACCAGGGCGAGAAGGAGTCCATGTACCTCGCCGACGTCGCGCGCCGGGTGATCCTGGTGGCGCTCTTCGACAACCGCACGACGCTCGGGCTCGTGCGACTCAAGCTCAAGGATACGGTGGCCGACCTCACGAAGCTGTTCCACGACGTCTTCTCGCGCGGTGGCCCGGGCAAGCCCAAGCAGGCGGGCCTGCTGGCCGGCGCCGAAGACGAAATCGACAAGCTGTTTGGTTAAGGAGACCCAGCCATGTCGATGATCAACTACGCCTCGCGCGAGATCAACTGCAAGCTTGTCTACTACGGCTCGGGCCTCGGCGGCAAGACGACGAACCTCGAGCACGTGTACGGCAAGACGAAGCCGGATACCCGCGGCAAGCTCATCTCGCTGGCCACGGAGACCGAGCGGACGCTCTTCTTCGACTTCCTCCCGGTGGACCTCGGCACGATCCGCGGCTTCAAGACGCGGTTCCATCTCTACACGGTGCCGGGCCAGGTCTACTACAACGCCTCGCGCAAGCTCATCCTCAAGGGCGTCGACGGGATTGTCTTCGTTGCCGACTCGCAGGTGGAGCGCATGGAGGCGAACCAGGAGGCCATGCAGAACCTGTACGACAACATGGCCGAGTACGGGTACGACCTCACGAAGATGCCGTTCGTGATCCAGTACAACAAACGCGACCTGCCGAACGCCGCGCCGCTCGCCGACCTCCAGGCCGCGCTGAACCCGGGCTGGGAAGTGACCGACCCGGCGAAGCAGCGCGAGACGCCCGATCCCTGGCATGCGGGGGAGAACCTCGTATCCCAACTGCCGACCGGCGAGTGGATCGAGCGCGCGCCGTACTTCGAGGCCGTGGCGATCACGGGCGACGGCGTGTTCGAGACGCTGCGTGCGGTGAGCAAGCTGGTGCTCAAGACGCTCAGCTAAAAGAAGAA
>RFQN01000407.1 GCA_009924965.1 Verrucomicrobiota bacterium | reverse complement strand
GGCGCCGGTTTGGCCAAGGCCGCGTTGGGAGGTCAGGTCAATGGCGTGCTGGTGGACACGAGTTACAGGATCGAGTCGAGCGCCAAGCTGGCCATCGTGACCGCCAAAGACGCCGATGGCTTGGAGGGTGGCGTGCATGATCGAGGGGCCGACGAACTTCATGCCGCGTTTCCGGAGTTCTTTCGAGAGGTGTTGCGCCAAAGGGGAGGTCGTGGCTAGGCGGTCGCGTTTGGCGGGAAAGGCCTTCGCCTGCGCCCAGAGCCAAGCATCGTAGCTGCCGAATTCATTTTGGATCGCGAGGAAGGCGCGCGCGTTGCCGACGGCTGACTCGAGCTTGCCGCGATGCCGGACGAGCCCGGCGTTCTGCATGAGTGCGTCGATCTTGCGCGCGTCGAAGCGCGCGACCTTGCGGGGGTCGAACTGCGCGAAGGCCCGGCGGTAATGCTCGCGCTTGCGCAGCACGGTCAACCACGAGAGCCCGGCTTGCGCGCCTTCGAGGATGAGTTGTTCGAAGTGCAGGCGGTCATCATGCACCGGCACGCCCCATTCGTCGTCGTGATAGGCGACGTAGAGCGGGTCGTCTCCGCACCAGAAGCAGCGAGCCTTGGCCTTGGCCACGGTCAGCCTTTGGCGGAAAGCCCGCGGAGCCAAGTGACCCAGCCGGCCGGAAGGCCACGCGCCAAGGCACCGCGCACGATCTTCTCGTGGTAGAGCTTGGAGGGAAGGTGCGGGCCGGTGACGTCGACGACCTTGAAGGCGTCGCACTCCAGCGGGCAATCCTCGACGCCGGCTTCCCAGACGGTGACGGTGACGCGCTTGTAGGGCGTGCCTTCGGCCTCCACGAGGCGCTTCCAGTCATCCAAGGTGAGTTCGTAGACGGCGCCCCAGACACCTGGCGAATCGGCGTCTTCGAGAATATCCGCCGAGCCGCCGCCCCACGTGGTGCTCATGTGCGTGAACGCGAGGCGATGCTTCGGTAGGAAGGCCTTGCCGCGGTACTGCTGACCCGGGCAGCGTCGTTCCATCTGAGCGGCGTCAAGGTTGGAGGCGTAGGCGAAATAATACCGGCTCATTAGGAAGGAAGGGGAACTTTGCCCGAAACCGCGTGGGAGGCAAGAGGGATGGAAGCGGAGGGGATAAGTCGGCGGGGGGCAGGTAGGGACGCGAAGG
>RFQN01000406.1 GCA_009924965.1 Verrucomicrobiota bacterium | reverse complement strand
ACGCTCACCCACTCCATCGAATGGACCAAGAGCCGGCAGGCCCGCAAGGAAGTCTCCCTCTCCCTCGAGCAGCGCCGTCAGGAGCGCAGCGACGACCTGGTCTTCCGCGAGCAGGTTCGCAAGGAACTCACGCAGTTGGCGACCAAAGCGGGCAAGACCACCGAAGTGAAGCTCGACGCGGCCCTTGAGCAGGAAAAGAAGGAAGGCGCCGATTGGATCAACAAGTCCAAGCGCATGTCCCGCGTCCGTGACCCGCTAGAAGACGAAGACTGGCCCGAATACGACATCCAGCTCCAGGAGGCGGTCCGGATCGCCGCTGACTGGACCAAGGTCCTCGCCGGCCCACGGGTCGAGGCGACGAAATAAGACCCACAAGCCCCGCGAACGCGGGGCTTTTTCTTGGCTCACGCCCGCAAGCCCACCAACTTCGTGGGCATGGACCTTGCCTTACTCGCCATCACCGTGGTGGCCTTGACCGGATTCGCCGTCGCCTGGATGCGACCACGCGTCTCCAGCCATCGCACGCGGCTGCACGGCCTAGTGGACGGCAAGCCGGTCCGCCTGCACCTGCTGAACAACGGACGCGGGATGTCCGTCGCCATCAGCGAGTATGGCGCCACGCTGACGTCGATACGCGTGCCTGATCGGTTCGGCAAAGTCGGCGAGGTCACCTTGGGCCATGACCACGTCGATGGCTACATCCACCACAACGCCTACCTCGGCAGCACCGTCGGTCGCTACGCAAACCGCCTGCGCGACGGCCAGTTCAGCATCGATGGGCAGGCGTTCCAAGTCACCCGCAACAACCATGGCCAGCACCTCCATGGAGGCGTCGACGCCATGCATGCCCGCGTCTGGTCGGCCGAAGTCCTTGCCGTCAGCGGCGCGACCGCGGTGCGCTTCACGCACGTCAGCCCCGCGGGCGACGAAGGCTACCCGGGCAACTTGACCGTCGCCGTCACCTACACCCTGCCCCACGACGCCAACGAGCTGCGCATCGACTTCGCCGGCGCCACGGATGCCCCCACCCTCTGTAACCTGACGAACCACGCGTTCTTCAACCTCGCCGGCAGCGGGGACATCTTAGACCACACCCTGACCATTCCCGCGGAACGCTTCATCCCGACCGACGCCACGCTGATCGCGACCGGCGAACGCGCGGCGGTCGAA
>RFQN01000405.1 GCA_009924965.1 Verrucomicrobiota bacterium | reverse complement strand
AACATGCCGTGCCAGAAGGTGTCGACAGGCTTCCGGCCCTTCACGGGCGGCAGCAGGTAGGTGCGCTTGGCGTCGCCGTGGAGCAGGATGGACCGCGTGGTTGCGGGCAGGTCCTTCCACGGCTTCTTCAGGTCGAACGGAATCTGCTCGGCCAGCGCCCGCGTGAGCGCGTTGCGGCGGATGAGCACCTTGCGCGTGCCGCATTTCCACGGCTTGACCACGCCGGCGTCCACCGACAGCGAGTCGTCGAGGATCGCGAGGCCTTCTTGGAAACGCAGTTGGCGCCCGAGGCCGCCGCAATCCGGGCAAGCACCCGCGGGGTGGTTATGCGAGAGGGCGCGGGGCTGGAGTGTTTCGTAGGTCTCGCCGCAGTGTTCGCAGGCGAGGTGCAAGGAGAGCGGGTGCTCCTGCCAGAGCCCGCCGGCGGTTTCGGCCAAGACCAAGGCCCGATGGCGCCCTTCGCGGAAGGCCAGTTCCAGGGAGTCCGCCAAGCGGCTGCGTTGGTCGGGCCCGGCGACGATGCGGTCGACGACGACCTCCAGCGTCAGCGCGTCGCGGCCCTTGAGCACGCCTTCGGCTTCCTCCAAAGTGACGACCTTGCCCTCGACCCGGAGGCGCGTGAAGCCGCGGCGGCCGAGGTCCGCGGCCGCTTCGAGCAGGACCGAAGGTTTGTCCTGCGCCACGGGGGCGATGACCATGAGCCGCGTGCCGGCGGGGATGGCTTCCAGGGACTGCAGGTTGTCGTCGAGCGAGCGACGGCGGACCGGGTGGCCGTCTTTGAGGCAGGTGCGTTCGCCCGCGAGTATCCAGAGCGGCCGAGCATGGTCGGCGATTTCCGTCAGCGTCGCGACGGTCGAGCGTGGGTTCGTGTTCCCTCCGGTGCGTTGGGCGATCGCGACCACGGGGGATAGCCCTCGGATGAAGTCGACATCCGGGCGCGCGACCGACTCGAGCAGGCCGCGGGCCTTGGCGGAGAGCGATTCCAGGTACTGTCGGGAGCCCTCGGCGTGTAGGGTGTCGAAGGCCAACGAAGACTTACCCGAGCCGCTGACACCCGTGATGACCGTCAATTGGTGCCGCGGGATGGTCAGCTCCACATCCTTGAGGTTGTGGGTGCGGGCGCCTTTGATGTAGATGGGGGAGCTCAGGGTGGGGGATAATGCCAAGCTT
>RFQN01000404.1 GCA_009924965.1 Verrucomicrobiota bacterium | reverse complement strand
GCCGTCAACCGTACCACCGACGCGAACGCCGTCATGGTCGTCCGCGCGCACGGCATCTCGCCGGAGCGCCGCGATTACCTCAAGTCGCTCGAACTCGTCCGTGAACATGGTCGATTGCGAGACCATGCAGACTTTATCGCCGAGGTCGGGCAAAGCATCGATGTCCGCTTCGCCGGAGATGACGTGCCCCTGCCCTTCGGCATAGCCGAGGAGGCCGATGACTTCCGGGTGCTTGGGGTCGCCGAAGATGACGGTGCGGAAGCCTTTCTTGGCATGCAGTCGCACCTTGCCGGCGATGATGCCGACGTCCGGACAGGTGGCGTCGCGGAATTCCATGCCGAGCGACTTGAGGTAATCGCGGCGCTCCGGCGAGATGCCGTGCGCGCGGACGACCATGACGGCGTTCGCGTCGGTGGTACGGTTGACGGCCAGCTTAGCTTCGCTGGTGTAGTCGCCGACTTCGCGGATGCCTTCGCCGGTGAGGACTTCCATCATCTGGCGATTATGGATCAACGGGCCGTCCGTATACACGGGGTGACGGCCCTTCTGGGCGTACTCGCGCGCGATGTCGATGGCGCGCTCGACGCCCCAACAGAAACCGGCGGATTTGGCTCGGATGACCTTCACGGCTCCCAAAGTGGCGGGAAGCCGGCGTGGTTCAAGCAAAGTCGAGCGAAGGCCTACTTGGCCGGGACGCCCCAGACTTCGGCTTCGATGTAGTCGTTCGAGGGTCCGGCGGAATTGCCCTTGGAATGGAAACGGACGTAGCGGCCCTTGACGGCGGCGACGGGGATCACGCGTCCTTCGTTCGACTCGTAATAGCAGTAGTCCTTGCCCTTGCCGAGGCCGAGCTCGTTGGTGGCGTCGTTGTTGTAGACGGTGGTGACGTCTTTCTTGAACTCAGGGTCGTCGGAGATCTGGACGACGACGTTGAAATAGACGCGGCGCTCGCGGTGGAAGTGCCAGAGGGCGATGGCATGGATGACCGAGGCCGAGGGCAGCTCGACCTGGACCCAGTGGTGGCCACGCGGCAGCTCGACCTCAAAGCCTTCTTCGCCGCCCTTATCGCCGTCGGTGACATACGAGAAGTCGCCCGCGGCGGCTTCCTTCGCGCTCGAGGTCACCGGCGCGCCTTTGGCCAGGTTCACGGCTTCAGCCGGGACTTTCGGCAAGACGCGCGGG
>RFQN01000403.1 GCA_009924965.1 Verrucomicrobiota bacterium | reverse complement strand
CGATGATTTCCTCGCTCGCCAACATCGACGTCGCCTTCAAGGCCCTCGCCCCGCGCAACGCGGATTGGGCGTCGATCCTGCCCGAAATCTGCGTCGCCGGCCTCGCGCTCTTCTGCCTCCTGCAGGCGATGACGTTGCCGAAGGCCGTCCGCTGGCTCATCCCGACCACGGCCCGCATCGGCCTCGCCTTGGTGATGATCATGGCGCTGCAAGGCGGCACGGCGTGGAACCCCGCCGAGCCGACGTCGTTCTTCGCTGGCCTGACCAAGCTTTCCGGCGACTCCGCCCAAGGCTTCCGGATCACCTTCCTGCTCAGCGCCCTGCTGACGAGCTTCCTCGCCGGCCGTTTCTTCAAGGAACGTCCCGCCCCGATCGCCGACTACCACCACGTCCTGCTGGTCGTCACGGCGGCCTTCATGCTGCTCGCGCAGTCCAACCACTTCGTGACGCTGTTCGTCAGCCTCGAGACGGCGGCCGTCGGCCTTTACGTCCTCGTCGGCTACCTCCGCCGCAGCCAGGCTTCGCTGGAAGCCGGCGTAAAGTACCTCGTCTCCGGCGGCCTGAGCTCGGCCCTGCTCCTCATGGGCATCGTGCTGGTCTACGGTTCGCTCGGCGCCCCGGGCGTGGACTCCTTGAACTTCGACCAGATCAACGCCGCGCTCGCCGCCGGCAAAGCCACCGCCCTGACGATGGTCGGCCTCGCCCTCATCCTCGGCGGCGCGGCCTTCAAGCTCGGCGCGTTCCCGTTCCATGCCTGGATTCCCGATGTCTACCAAGGTGCGCCTACGCCGACGACCGCGTTGCTCGGCACGGCTTCCAAGGCCGCCGGTGCGTTCACGCTGCTCCTGCTGGTCACCGGTCCGTTCGCCCCGCTCGCCCCGAAGCTCGCCCCATTGCTCGCCATCGCCGCGATCCTCACCTTGCTAGCCGGTAACCTCGCCGCGCTCGCGACGACGGACGTGAAGCGCGTGCTCGCCCTCTCCGGCGTCTCCCATGCCGGCTTCCTGCTTGCTGCCATCGCCGCCGTGGTCATCTCCGGCGCCAGCGACGGCCCGCAGCTGCTTTCCATCTACCTCATTGTCTACGCGATCGGCACGTTCCTCGTCTCGCAGGCGCTCATCGAGCTGCCCGTGGCGGAGGACCACCAGCGCCCGCTGCTCGGCCTCCGTGGCCTCCTCCGCCGCTCGCCCATCCTCGCC
>RFQN01000402.1 GCA_009924965.1 Verrucomicrobiota bacterium | reverse complement strand
CAAGCCTGCCGCCGGTTCGCCGGTCGCCGAATTCCGGGATGCGATCCTGCGTCACCTGAAGAGCACGTTCGCCCGCGACCGCGTCACCGCCACCCGCAACGACTGGTGGATGGCGACGTGCATGGCCGCCCGCGACCAGATGCTCGAGCGCTACATCGACACGCAGGCCCAGCACGCCAGCAAGAACGTCCGCCGCGTCTACTACCTCTCCCTCGAGTACCTGATGGGTCGCGTGCTCGGCAATAACCTCGTCAACCTGGGCCTGCGCGATGTCGCGACCCACGCCTTGGCCGAACTGGGCCAGGACCTCGAGGCGATCACCGACGAGGAGGCCGACATGGGGCTGGGCAACGGCGGCCTGGGCCGGCTGGCCGCCTGCTTCCTGGATTCGCTCGCGACCATGGACATCCCGGCCATCGGCTACGGGATCCATTATGAGTTCGGTCTCTTCCGCCAGACCTTCGCCCTCGGCCGTCAGGTCGAGGTGGCCGACAACTGGCTGGCGAACAACAACCCTTGGCTGATCCGCCGCCCGAACTTCCGCGTGACCGTCCCGCTCTACGGGCGCGTGGAACACGTGACCGATGACCGTGGCAACCATTCCGCGGTGCTCCGCGAGACCAAGGATCTCCTCGGCGTGCCCTGGGACATCCCGATCGCGGGCTTCGCCGCCAGCAGCGTCAACTTCCTCCGCCTCTGGGAATCCAAGGCCGCGACCGAGTTCGACTTCCGCGCCTTCGACCGCGGCGGCTACGTCGACGCCGTGCGCGAGCGCGACGCCAGCGAGACCGTCTCCAAGGTCCTGTATCCGAACGACAGCACCGAGAGCGGCAAGGAGCTGCGCCTCGTCCAGCAGATCTTCTTCGTCTCCTGCTCGCTGCAGGACATCCTCCGGCGCCACCTGCGGCTCAACCGCGGGCTCGACACCTTGCCCGCCAAGGTCGCCGTGCAGCTCAACGACACCCATCCGGCCATTGCCGTGGCCGAGCTGATGCGGCTGCTGATCGACGACAAACACCTCACCTGGGATCAGGCCTGGGACATCACCTGCCGCTCCCTCGCCTACACCAACCACACCCTGCTGCCCGAGGCGCTCGAATGCTGGGGCATGGAGCTCTTCGGGGCGCTGCTGCCCCGCCACCTCGAGCTGATCTACGAGATCAATGCCCGCTTTTTGCAGCAGGTGCGGTTGCGCCATC
>RFQN01000401.1 GCA_009924965.1 Verrucomicrobiota bacterium | reverse complement strand
GCGCGGCCTTGAGGGCGGCCTTCTCCTCTTCGGAGAAGAACTTGGTGATCGGGGACTTCCATTCGCCGGCTTCGACCTTGATGAAGGCGAGGCCCTTGGCGCCCTGGCTCTTGGCGATGGTCTCGAGGTTGGTCAGCTCGCCTTGGGTGAGGTCGGCGAGGCCCTTGGCGTTGATGGCGCGGACGACCGAGCCGGGGGTGTTGGCGGCGCCGTTGAACACCTTGAAGGCCGAGTTCTTGAAGAGCGGCGTGAAGTCCTGGATCTCCATCGCGAAGCGCGTGTCGGGCTTGTCGATGCCGAAGCGGTCCATGGCTTCCTGGTAGGACATGCGCGGGAAGGGCGTGGGGATGTCGACGCCGAGGGTCTCCTTCCAAGTGCGCTTGAGGATGCCTTCAATCAGCTTGTACATGTCCTCGCGGTCGATGAAGGACATCTCGAGGTCGACCTGCGTGAACTCGGGCTGGCGGTCGGCGCGAAGGTCTTCGTCGCGGTAGCAGCGGGCCATCTGGTAGTAGCGTTCCACGCCGGCCACCATGAGCATCTGCTTGTACTGCTGCGGGGACTGCGTGAGCGCGTAGAATTCACCGGGGTTGGTGCGGCTGGGCACGAGGAACTCGCGGGCGCCTTCCGGGGTGCTCTTGAAGAGGGTGGGGGTTTCGACTTCGAGGAAGCCTTGTTCGTCGAGCTCGTTGCGGATCGCGCGGCCGGCGGCGTGGCGCAGCTTGAGCAGGCCGAGGTTGCGCGGGCGGCGGAGGTCGAGGAAGCGGTATTCGAGGCGGAGGTCTTCGTTCACCTTGTCGGCCTTGTCGTCGTCCATCGGGAACGGCAGGTCGGCGCAGATGTTGTGGACGACGAGGGATTCGGCGGCGATCTCGATGCTGCCGGTGGCGAGCTTGGCATTGATGGTCTCGGCCGAGCGGGCGCGGACCTTGCCGGTGATCTCGATGACGGATTCCGTCTTCAGGCGCTGGGCGATTTCCTGGATGCCGTTGGCGCCCGGATTGAAGACCACCTGGGTCATCCCTTCGCGGTCGCGGAGGTCGACGAAGGTCACGCCGCCGAGGTCGCGCTTGGTGTCGACCCAACCCACGAGGGTCACGGTCTGGCCGGCGTCGGCGGGGCGGAGGGCGTTGCAGGTGTGGGTGCGGTTCATGGCAGGGTCGGCGGCAAAAGTGAAGGGGTATGGTTACCCCTAAATC
>RFQN01000041.1 GCA_009924965.1 Verrucomicrobiota bacterium | reverse complement strand
CCTTCCAGCCGAACCCCCAGTCTTTCGAGGATTTGCCCGATAAAGACGAGGAACTCTCCCGGGAGCTCACCCGTAACCTCGCCAAGGGGCCGACGGTTCACCTTCGGGCCTTTGTCCACCCCAAGGCCGTGGTCATTGGGAACGTGACATTGGGGGCGAAGGCCAGCGTCTGGCCCTGCGCGGTGCTGCGCGGCGATATCGCCCCGATCATCATCGGTGAGGGCACGAATATTCAGGACGGTGCCGTCGTGCATGTGGCGGATCGCCTGCCTGCGATCATCGGCCAGCGCGTGACGGTAGGCCATCTGGCGATGATTCATGCGTGCACGATCGGCGATGAGTGCCTCATCGGCATGCACGCGACGATCCTCGACGGCGCTGCCATCGGCGCGCGTTGTATCATCGGTGCTGGCGCGTTGGTCACGAAGGGCACGGTCATTCCGGCTGGCTCGATGGTCTTGGGCTCTCCGGCCAAGGTGGTACGTCCGTTAACGGCCGCTGAACAGGCAAGCCTGCCTGGCTGGGCCGAGAAATACGTGAAGGTTGCCGAGCACCATCGTCGCTTCGAGTGACCGTCCCGGGCGTCCAGTCGGCGGAAACGGTGCTCGGCCCAGAAGCCTGGCGTCCGCGGCGCGATGCCCATCAAGCGCGCGGTGCGGCCCTCGTCGAAGCCCGCCGCCAGCGCGCCCTCGCTGGCGTCCGCGAACCGATTGAGGACTTCCTGTTCACCTATTATCCCTTTCGCTTGAGCGCGCTCCAGCGCTGGACGCCCGGGGCGCGGGTCGCGCTGGCCGACGCCGACGAACTGCTGAGTGATGTGCGTTTTCAGCGAGCGGCCGATGGCTTGGTCCGCGTCGTGGCGCCTGACGAGGTGCAGCGTGGCCGGTTGACGTTCGCACGCGACCTCTGCGTCGCCGTGGCCGGGCGCCCCGCTTTCCTCGGCTGTTTCGGCCTGCATGAATGGGCCATGGTCTACCAGCAGGCCGCCGAACGCCGACACCAAGGCTGGCCTCTGCGGCTGGGGCCGGAGGGCACCGATGCGGTCGTGCGCTCGTTGCCGATTCGATGCACCCACTACGACGCGTTCCGCTTCTTCACCCCGCCGGCCCGGCCGTTGAATAAGCTCAGCCCGGACCTCGATGGTCGCTTGGTGAACGAACAACCTGGCTGCGTGCACGTCACGATGGACCTCTACAAGTGGGCGATGAAGTCGGCCCCGTGGGTCCCCGCTGAACTAGCCGCCGATTGCTTCGAGCTCGCGCGCGATGCGCGGTCCGTCGACATGCGCGCCAGCCCTTACGATTTCTCGGCCGTCGGCCTCGCCCCCATCTGTATCGAGACGCCGGAGGGTCGCAGCGAGTATGAGCAGGAGCAACGTCGGCTCACGAAAAAGGCGGAACCCTTGCGGGCCCGCCTGATTGCGTCGCTGAACGATGCGCTCAGCGTCTCAGTGGAATGATCAGGGCAGCAGCGCGACCTTGATGTCCTTGTAGTCGACCTTGCAGCCAGGGTCGTGGGCCTGGAGGGCGAACGTGCCAGTGCCGAGCTTGCGGCCAGCCATGCCCTTCGGCGGGGTCCAATCGGCGGGTTCGGTGAAGTCCACGGTCTGCTTGCCGTTGATCCAGATTTGGATGTGCTTCCCTTCGACGCGGATGCGGTAGTCGAACCACTCGTCGTCCGGGGCCGGGGCGACGTCCATGACGTCCTTCACCGCGTAGAGGCCGCCGGTCTTCTTCTTGTCGGCGTGGGTGGCGTTCACCTGGCACTCGTAGCCGGCGGACGGCCAACCGGCGTCCTGGTAGGCGGTGTGGAAGTAGATGCCCGAGTTCGCGCCCTTGTAGGTCTTCACCTTGGCGGTGAACTCGAAGTTCTTGAACGAGGCCTTCCCGTCGGAGCCGACGTAGTAGAGGTGGCCTTGGCCGCCGCGGATCTGCAAGACGCCGTCGACCACCTTGTAGGTGCCTTCAGGGGAGTTCTTCGAGGGCTTCCAGTCCGCGAGGGACTTGCCGTCGAAGAGGATGATGGCGTCGGCGGCGAAGCCGGCGGCGGCGGTGAGGAGGACGCACGCCGTAGCGGCGAGGGTCCGGAGGGAGGCACGGGGTAGCATGACGGCTTTCAGCAAAGCCGCTCCCCGGAAGTTCGGAAGCCTTAACTTAGCTGAAGACCTTGATGCCGGCCTCGCGCATCTCGATGAGGCGCTTCTTCAGCGTCGAGCGGTTGATGCCGAGGATCATGGCGGAGCGCAGCTGGTTGCCGCGGGTTTCTTCCATAGCCCGGCGGATCATCTCCACTTCGATGACGCTGAGGATGTTCTTGCCGTCGTTCAGGCGATTCTGGCGATAGATGGCCTCGTAGGCGGCGGCCATGGAGGCGCCGGCCGGGGCTTCGACCGCGGGAGCGGAGCTGGGCGCCACTGCGATGGCCGCAGGCGGGGCGCTCGCGATGGGGGCTGCGGTCCGACGTGGGTTGAGCACTTCCTGTGGGAGGTCCTTGGCGAGGATGGTTTCGCCCTTGGCCAACACGTTGGCGCGCTGCACGACGTTCTCGAGTTCGCGGACGTTACCTGGCCAATCGTGGGCCATGAGGGCCTCGAGCGCTTCGTTGGAGAGACGCTTCGGACGCAGCTTCTTGGCCGCGGCCTGGCGCTGCAGCATGTAGTCGATGAGCAGCGGGATGTCGTCCTTGCGGTGACGCAAGGCGGGCAGACGGATGCGGAAGACGTTGAGGCGGTAGAAGAGGTCCTCGCGGAACTGGCGTGCAGCGACCATGGCTTCGAGGTCCTTGTTCGTCGCGGCGACGAGGCGGACGCTCACCTTGAGCGTGGTCGTGCCGCCGACGCGCTGGATCTCCCCGTCCTGGATGGCGCGGAGCACCTTGGTCTGGGTCGGGAGCGACATGTCCCCGATTTCATCGAGGAAAATCGTGCCGCCGTCGCAGAGCTCGAACTTGCCGGGCTTCATCGCGGCGGCGCCGGTGAACGCGCCCTTTTCGTGACCGAAGAGCTCGGATTCGATGAGGTTCTCGGGAATGGCCGCGCAGTTGACGGCCATGAACGGACCCTTGGCGCGCAAGGAGTGCTGGGCGATGCAGCGGGCGACGAGTTCCTTACCCGTGCCGCTTTCGCCGGTGATGAGGACGGTGGCGTCGCTGGCGGCGACCTGGCCGATCGACTTCAGGACTTCCTGCATCGGCTCGGAGCTGCCGACGATGCCTTCCTTGTAGTCGGCAGGATTGACGAGCGCGCGGGAGGACTTGCCGGCGGACGCGAGGTCGCGGCGGGCGCCGAGGGCGCGGTCGACCAACGCGATGAGCTTCGCCTGGTCGAACGGCTTCATGACGTAGTCGTAGGCGCCGAACTTCATCGCCTCGATCGCGGTCTGCGTCGTGCCGAACGCGGTCATGAGAATCACCATGGCCTGCGGCTGGGCGCCGCGGAGCATCTGCAAGGTCTCGATGCCGGTCATGCCGCCCATGCGGTTGTCCAGGAGGATGACATCGGGCTGGTCGCGCTTGGCGAGGGCGACGCCGGTTTCGCCACTGTCGGCTTCGATCACCGTATGGCCTTGGCCTGCCAACGCACGCTTCAGCGAATAGCGCAGGTCCTTGTCGTCATCGATGACAAGTACTTTGGCAGGTACGGGTGAACTCATGGGTAAAAGTAGGCAGAAAGCGTGCCAGAGAGCGGATACCCCCACTTTTGTTGTGAAAGAGCCTGAGGGCAATAGGGGTCTGCTTATTTTTGAGCATATTTAGGTCTAAAAGGCGTTTGCAGGCCTTTTTAGCAGTTTTAGGGTCCTCCTTGTGCTTAAAGCTCTCCGCCGGGCCAGTCTGGTCCTTTTGCTCGTTATGTTGGTTTTCGGGGTCTTGGCCAATGCCTGGCTCTGGTCTGCTGGGGTGGGTCGTTCAATCTCTCAGGCCGCAGCGGTTCCCGCTGGGTCTATTATGGTCGTGCTGGGGACCAACGAGTTCGTGGGCTCCACGACCACCCCAACCGGTACCTATCGTCCGCGCATCGAGGCTGCCGCCGAACTGTGCAAGTCGGGGCGCGTGAAGGTGGCGGTCGTATCCGGGATTGAGTCTCAGACTTTTGCGATGGCGCGCGAGCTCCGGGCCGCCGGCGTGACCTGCCCGATCGTTCGGGATCCGTATGGGTGGCGGACCATCGATTCCGTGCACCGCGTGGCAGCCTGCTATCCAGGCGAGCCTGTGGTCTTCGTCTCCCAAGGTTGGCACTGCGACCGCGCGCTTTGGATCGCCGACCGTCTGCAACTCAAGGCCTGCGCTTACCCATCCGCCTTCGGCGATGGTTGGCGCCCGCTCTGGGGCGCGTCGCGCGATCTGCTCGCGAAGCCCAAGGCCGTGTGGGATTGGTTGACCGGCAGCGAGCTGTCGACCGCGCAGCCGGTCTCCACAGGGAACGAGCCGGTCCGTTGATCAGGCGCGTTCGTGCCGCCCGTCGCTGCGGCGGAGCAGGTGGCCTTTGATTTCCAGCATCGTCAGCGCGACCGCGGCCTCGGCGTGCGTGCAGTGCGCCGCCGCCGCCAGCGATTCCGAATCGTGGGCCGTGCCCCCGCCGAAATGCCGCAGCCAACGGGCGTCGCTCGCATCGAGCTTCTCCAGTGGCAACGAGAGCTGGCCGCGCGCTTCGCCGAGCTCGGCGAGGATGTCGTCGAGTGACGAAACCAAGGTCGCGCCGTCGCGAATGAGCGCATGGCAGCCGCGGCTGGTCGGGCTATCGACGCGGCCGGGTAAGGCGCAGAGGGTCTTGCCTTGTTCGCCCGCGAAACGCGCCGTGATCATGCTGCCGCCATCGACGTCGGTCTCGACCACGATGACGGCGCGGGCTAGGCCGGCGACGATGCGGTTGCGTTGCGGGAAGCTTTGGCGGTCGGCCGGTCGCCCCAGCGGGAACTCCGACAGCACGCAGCCACGCTCGGTCATGCGGCGGCGGAGTTTGTAGGCTTCGGGCGGGTAGGTGAGGTCGAGGCCGTGGCCGAGCACTGCCGCCGTCCGTCCCTCCGCTTCCAGCGCCCCTTCGTGGGCCGCGAAATCGATGCCGCGGGCGAGGCCGCTGACGATCCACCAGCCGAGTTTGGCGAGGTCACGCGCCAGGCTGCGAGCCAAGCCGGCGCCGTAGGGCGTGCAATGGCGAGAGCCGATGATGGCCACGGTGCGGTCGTTAGGCACCGCCGCACCTTCCAGATAGAGCACGAGCGGCGCGTCCCAGAGTTGCCGGAGGGCATCGGGCCAGAGGTCGTCGGCCTCATGCAGGATCCGGAAGTTCAAGGCGCTGGCTCTCTCGAGTTCGGCGGTGTGGTCGAAGTCGCGCCGCAGGAGGCTCGCCACCATCGGGGCGGTGAGGCCTTTGACCTGTTGGAGGGATTTAGCGTCTGCGGACAGCGCGCGGCGGAGGTCTCCGCCAAAGGCTTCCTGCAGACGGCGCGCCGAAACGGGCCCGAGGCCGGTGAGCCCGTTCAGGATGAGCCGAAGCGTCCTTAGGTCCGAAGGCAGCGGGTGCATCCCGCCGATACGGAGCCTGCTCAGCGCGTCTGCAAGACTGGCGATAACCTAGGGAGAAGCTCCGTGGTGCGGATGGCCTCTTCGCCTCGTTGTTGCCTGAGGAGATCCGCGGCTTGCGCATGCCACGTCACCGCGGCGACGACGGCGTCGAAGGCGCTTAAGCCGAGGGTGCGGCGTCGGGCGAGGACGGCAGCGACGATGCCGGCCAAGAGATCGCCGGAACCGCCTCGCGCCAGCGCCGGGCCACCGAAGGGGATATGCACCAACCTGCGGCCATCGGTCACGGCCGTGAGCGGGCCTTTCAGCACGATGAGGGTGCCCGTGCGGCGGGCGTACGCCATCCCGTGGGCGCTGCTCAGCGGTTTCCCGCTCAAGCGGAGGAATTCTCCCGCATGCGGCAAGAGCACGACCGTCCGGCGTTTCGGTCGAGCGGCTTGCACAACTTCTGGCCGGAGGGCATCGGCATCGAGGACGCAGTCCCCCGTGAACGCGGTGACGAGGGCACGCAGGTATGGGACGGCGCTTGCGCCCATGCCGGAGCCAGTCAGCAGGACGTCCTTGTTCGCCATCGTGGCGACGTCGGGCGGCGTGTTCAGCGTGCCATCGTCCGCAGTCAGCAGGCCGCGCCACATGGCTTCGGGGTAGGCGATGGCGGCGCGAGCCAACATCGCCTGCGGGAGGCACGTGGTGACGAGCCCCGCCCCGGCTTGCAGAGCGGCGGCCGTGTTCATCAACGCCGCCCCTGGCATCGCTTGCGATCCTGCGACGATGAGCACGCGCCCTTGCTGACGCTTTTCGGTGCGGGCCGGCCGCAGTCCACGGAGGATGTCGAGCACTTCTCCCGTGGCACAGCTTTCGACGCCGCTCTTCCCTGGCAGGCCGAGGTCGATGACGCGTAAGCGTCCGCGGATGGCTTCCGCGCTTGCGGTGAGCAGGGGACGCTTCAGGGCGCCGATCGAAACAGTGAGGTCCGCGCGGAGCGCAGGGCCGCTAGCTTCATCACCGAGTCCGCTCGGAAGGTCGATGGCGACGCGGAAGCCACGGAGCTGGGCGCACTGGCGCAGCAGGGCGGCGTAGGGAGCGCGCAGCGGCGGGCGGAAGCCTTGCCCGAGTAAACCATCGAGGATGACGTCGAAGGTGCCGCGGCTGAGGCGCGCTAAGTCCTTGGGTCCCGCGACCCGCATGCCCGCGCCGTGCTGTGACCAGATGACCGCCGGCTGTCCGGTGGAGGGGAGTCCTTCGGCGAACAAGACGGTGATTTCGGCCCGTGGCTGGCGCAGCAAGGCCGCCGTGAGCACGGCGTCGGCGCCGTTGTTGCCTTTGCCGGCGAGGACGAGGATGCGGGGCAGGTTGGGCCCGAGGTGCGCGACGATCTCGTCGCGGATGCCGGTGGCCGCGCGCCGCATCAACGCGAGGGACTTGGCTTCGCTGCCGCGCAGGAACGCCCGTTCTTTCCGGGCGGCTTCGGCGCAGGACCAGACAGGCAGGTAAGCGCGCGGCATGTTAGCGGACGATCACCGCGAACGCTTGGGCCAGGTCGTCGGTGTGCGTGAGCGACACCAGGACCCGCGTGCCCCCTTGGCGGGTCAGCAACGCTTGGGCTTTGTCGTCGAGCACCACGAGCGGGCCTTCCTGGGGGCCGTGGAGGACCGAGACGCTCGTCAGGTGGAGGTCGGCCCCCAAGCCCGTGCCGAAGGCCTTGCTGACGGCTTCCTTGGCCGCGAAGCGCGCGGCGAGGGAAGGGTAGGGGTCGGCCTTGGCTAAGCAGAGGGCCTGTTCCGCCGGCGTGAAGACCTTGTCGAGGAAGGCGGCCCCATGTTTCTCGTGGGCGGAGCGGATGCGGGCGACCTCCGTCAGGTCGACGCCGACACCGATTACGTTACCGCCGGATAGGTTCATGCGCCGCAGGTCAGGTGCGCCTTCATCTCCGCCACGGCGGCGCGGGCACCCGTCAGGAGCGAACGCGCCACGATGGTGTGGCCGATGTTCAGCTCGTGCAGGTGCGGCAGCGTGAGGATGGCGCGGATGTTGTCGTAGTTGATGCCGTGGCCGGCGTTGACGATGAGGCCCAGGCGATGGGCCAGTTCGCAGCCCGCGCGCAGGCGCGCGAGTTCCGCGTCCGCCGCCGGGCTGAGCCACGCGTTGGCGAAGGCCCCGGTGTGCAGCTCGACGACGGGTGCGCCCACGGCGTGGGCCGCCTCGATCTGGGCCGATTCGGCGCCGATGAACAGGGAGACTTCGATGCCGACATCCTTGAGCGCCGCGACGGTAGCCGCCACGCGCTCGCGTTGGCCGGCGACTTCCAAGCCGCCTTCGGTGGTCACTTCCTCGCGCGATTCCGGGACCAGGCAGACGGCGGCCGGACGGAGGCGGCGGGCGAAGTCCGTCATCCAGGGCGTGCAGGCCATCTCCAGGTTGAGGCGGACGCCAGGGAGCTGGGCGATGGCGAGGACGTCTTCTTCCTGGATGTGGCGGCGATCTTCGCGCAGGTGGACGGTGATGCCGTCGGCGCCGCCGGCTAGGGCTTCGCGCGTGAAGGCCAGCGGGCTCGGCTCGGCATGCACCGTGTGGTGCGTGCCGCGGTAGCGGGCTTGGCGGACGGTCGCCGCGTGGTCGATGTTGACGCCCAGCAGGATGGTCCGGCTCATTGCTTCTTCAGCTTATCGAGTTCCTTCTGGATCTTCGCCTTGTCGCGTTCGAATTCCTTCTTCATCTCCGGCTGGTTGCACTTGTCGAAGAACGGCTCCATCGTCTCGATCAGCCCGAGCACGGTCTTCATGCGGAAGACATCATGGCCCGTATCGGCCATCTCGTTCTGGTAGAGGCGGCGGATCTCGCGGACGTAGCTGAGCTCCAAGGTCGCGTTGCCTTTCACGGCGACGTAGAAGTTGTCCAGGAGGCTGCGGAAGGTCGGTAGGTGCTCGATGTTGTCCTTCAGGGCATGGCGCATGAAGAAGAAGAGGTTCTCCTGGCCCTTGGCGGATTTGTCCTTGGTGAGTTGTCGCGCCGTGCGTTCGACCGCGACGACGATGAGGTCGTAGCGGGTCTTGTCGAAGGTCTGCCCATGCAGGCGCTTCTTCTCGCTCATGAACTGGTTGTAGGAGTTCTTGCACTCCATGTAGACCTGTTCGGGGGTCATCTTGGGGTCGGTCCAGACGTGCTTCTCGGCGAAGCCGTCGGCGATCATGAGCATGTCGGGCCAGCGCTTGTCCTCGTCGAAAGCGTGGTACGCCGAGCGCATCGACTTCACGAACTCACGCCAGCGGTCGAAGGTCGCCTTCGTGCCCATGGCTTCGAGGCAGTCGGCCGTCTCCAGCCAGGCGTCGAGGCACATCTTCGCGACCTGCGTCGAGAACTGCAGGCATTCCAGTTGGCCTTCCTGATCCTTGTTGCCTTGGTACACCTTGGCCGCGAAGCGCAGGCGCAGGCTCTTCGGATAGTGTTCCGACATCCGGCGCTCGGGGTCGCCCATCAGTTGGACTTCGAACTCGCCGATGCCTTTGCCGGTCTGCGGGTCGCGGGTGTGGCCGTTGGCGTAACCATCGGCGTAGCGCCCCGTGCCCGGCAGGTTGCGCGGCTCGCTGAAGGGGTGGAAGCTGTTGCCCATGTTCCACTGGTGCGTGGGCATCATGTAGGCGAACCAGGCGTGGCCGCCACGGTTGCCGTCGCCGCCGACGGAGGCCGCGGGGATACCGTAGGCGCGGGCGGACGTCGCCCCGAAGTGCGACTGGTCCATGCAGATGCCGCCCACTTCGAAGATTTCTTCCAAGGTGCCGCGCGTGAAGCTTTCGGCCAGGGGCTTGTAGGCCTTCTTGCCGGGCGGGGCCTTCGGCGGCTTGGCGCCGGTCACGAAGTCCATGCGGTAGTTGATCATCGGGTAGGCCTCGCTCCAGTCGTTCTTCTGGTCGGCCGTGACGAGCTTGAGCTTCTTCAGGTCGTTTTCCTTGAGGGCCCACTCCATCTCTTCGGTCGTGGCTTCGGCGCTGACCACCCAGACGAGTTCGTAGGGTTCCAGCCGCTTGATGTCGGTCTCCAGGCGCTGGCGTTGCGCGTTGTCACGGAAGTAGCGGTAGCGTTCCAGCGGGTTGACGGTGAAGGACTCTCCCTTCGGGTCGCGGGCGCGGCGGAAGGTGAACTTCTTGTCGAAGACGAAGGCGACCGCGAGCTGCAGGTTGACGTACTTGCCCTTGAGTTCCTTGGCGTCGTCCGCCGCCAACTTGGCCCAGACCTTGATGGCTTCGCCGGCGTCGTCCTCGGCCTTGATGTTGGCCAAGAACTTTTCCATCAGCTCGGCGTTGGCCATGAGCTCCTGCAGGAACGGCAGGGTGTCTTCCAGCGTGCTAAAGGTCTTCAGGGTCGCGGGCGTCACGCGCTGGATGAACGCGTATTGAGTCATGCCCAGCGCGAAATACGGGCTCTCCCACAGGTGGTCGAAGCGCCGGACCCCATCGTTCTTCGAGGTCGCCGTGAGCGCGGGGTAGAGGCCGTATTTCAGGCGATCGGAGTGGCTTTCCCACTTGCCGTCAAAGGTGCGGGTCTTCGTGTCCTTGAGCAAGGTGGCCAAGCGCTGTGGGTCGCGGAGGTCGGGGCCCGTGAACGGGTAGGGTTGTAAGGCGAGCG
>RFQN01000005.1 GCA_009924965.1 Verrucomicrobiota bacterium | reverse complement strand
CCTGCAGGCGTTCGCCCAACTGCACGAGGTGCGGGCTCGTGTAGAGGCCGGTGCGGCGCCCATGGGCACGCTGGATCGCCTCGATCATCGCGCTCGTGGAGCCCTTGCCATTGGTGCCGGCCACGTGGAAGCAAGGGGCGCAGCGCTCGGGCCGGCCGAGCCGTTCGGACAACGCGCGCATGCGGTCGATGCCGAGGCGCGAACCCAAGTTGCGCAGCCCCGTCAACCAACGCAGCGTGGCGGCCGCTTCCATGTCGGCCGTCGGCCGTTAGGCCGCGCGACGCTTGCCGCCCTTCGGCGCGCGGTGAGCCAAGGCCCGGAGCAGGCTCGCCAGCTTCGCCTTCATCTCCTTGCGGTGCACGATCATGTCGATGAGCCCGCGCTTGAGGAGGAATTCGGAGGTCTGGAAGCCGTCGGGGAGGTCCTGGTTGGTCGTCTCCTTGATGACGCGGGCGCCGGCGAAGCCGATGAGCGCACCGGGCTCGGCGACGATCACGTCGCCCAAGGTGGCGTAGGAAGCCATCACGCCGGCCATGGTCGGGTTGGTGAGGACGGCGATGTAAGGCAGACCGGCGGCGCGCAGCTTAGCGAGGGCGGCGCTGGTCTTGGCCATCTGCATCAAGGAGAGGATGCCTTCCTGCATGCGGGCGCCACCGGAGGCGCAGACCACGACGCACGGGCACTTCATCTTGATGGCACGCTCGATGGCGCGGGTGACCTTCTCGCCCGCGACGGAGCCCATCGAAGCGCCCATGAACGAGAAGTCCATGATCGCGAGGGACACCGGCAGACCGTCCATGAGGCCGTGGCCGCAGACGACGGAGTCGCGGAGGCCGGACTTCTTCTGGTGCTGGGCGACGCGCTCGGGGTAGGAACCGCCGGCGGTGAACTTCAGGGGGTCGCGGGAGGCGAGCTTAGCGTCGGTCTCCTTCCAGCTACCGTCGTCGATCAGCAGCGCGATGCGGCGCTTGGTGGTGAGGCGGTCATGGTAGCCGCTGCCCGGGAAGACGTTCCAGTTGGCTTCGAGGTCCTTGGTGTAGACCATTTCGCCCGACTGGGGGCACTTGGTCCAGAGACCCGCCGGGATATCCTTTTTCTTCGGGGTCGGGGTGTGCGTACGCTTGCGGAAGACAGCCATGGTGGAGAGCCGAGATGTTGAGAGTTTCTCCCGCGTGGTGAAAGGTTAAAGGCAGGTGCGAAACCCCGAAAAACGCCGTTTAGGTCGGTTTTTCGCTGCACTCGCCCGACCACCCGAGGCTTCAGCGGCGCGGCGTGCCGGCGACGCGCTCCAAGAGGAGTTCGTAGGCTTTCACGGCCTTCTCCGCCATGCTGAGTTCGAAGTTCTCGTCCGGGGCATGCAGGTTGGAATCCGGCGTGAAGAGCCCGATCATGACCGAGTCGAGGCCGGTCTCCCGGCGGATGTCGCCGATGATGGGCACGCTGCCGCCTTCGCGGAGGTAGAGCGGGGCCTTGCCGAAGGCCTGGGCGATGGCCTTGTCGGCCTCACGGAAGGCGCGGGCGAGGACCGGGTTCTGGTCCTTCGGGGTGTTCGGGCGATCGGGCGGACAGACATAGTAGGCCGCGTTGCCCTGCATCTCCTTGATCTCCACGCGGACTCCCTTGGGGGCACGGGCGCGGATGGCCTCGGCGACCTTGCGATGCACGTCCACCGGGTCTTGGCCAGGGACGAGGCGACAGGTGATCTTCGCGAAGACCTTGGAAGGGATGACGGTCTTGGAGCCCTTGCCCTGGTAACCCCCGCCGATGCCGTTGAACTCCAGCGTCGGCGCAAAGCGCACCGCCTCCAGCCCATCGAGGCCCGGGGCGGGATGCAGTTCATCGACCGCGAGGAAGCGGCGGTATTCGTCCTCCGTCAACGGGAGCTTGCGGAGCTCGTGTCGGAACGCGGGCCGGTCAGGCCGACCTCGAGCCCGATGATGCCGCGCAGGCCAGTCGTGATGACGATCTGGTCGGTCGACGGAGAGGCGGTGTCGGAAAGCACCACGCAGTCGGCCTCGGAGAGCTCTTTCTTGTGGTTATGCAGGAATTCCGGGAAGCTCGGGGAGCCGATTTCCTCTTCGCCTTCGATGAGGAACGTGATGCGGAGCGGGAGGTCCGGACGGCGCTTCAGCAGCTGCGCGAGGGCGACGACGGCGACGAGGTGCGGCCCTTTATTATCAGCGGTACCGCGGCCCCAGATGCGACCATCACGGACGACGGGCTCGAAGGCCGGCGTCGTCCAGAGGTTTAGCGGATCCGCAGGCTGGACGTCGTAATGGCCGTACAGGACGACGTGGGGCCATTCGGCCGGACCACGCCGGCGGGCCAGCACGATCGGGTGCAAGGGGGTCGGGATGACCTCGATCTCCAAGCCAGCCTGCTTGAGCAGGCCGCAGATGTGCTCCCGCGCCCCCGTCATGCCGGCCTGGAAGGCCGGGTCGGTCGAGACGCTCGGGTGCTTGACGTATTCAATCAGTTCGCGGACGAGATCCATGGCTCCATTAGGTCGGTTTGGGGCCGAAGGGCAAGGCACTCCCAGCCTTTTAGGGCGGGCGGAGGACGCTTTTTGACTTCCCCCAGGGCGGGCTTCGGAAACATTAGACCCATGTCACCCGCGGAACAGTTGACGGCCATGAAGGCCCGCACCGAGAAATTCATCGGGGGCGAAGACATTCTCAAGCGCCTGGAAGCCGGCAAGACCCTCCGCGTGAAGCTCGGCGTCGACCCGACCCGGCCCGACCTGACCTTCGGCCACATGGTCGTGCTGAACAAGCTGCGCCAGTTCCAGGACCTCGGCCACCAAGCCGTCCTCATCATCGGCGACTACACCACCCGCATCGGCGACCCAACGGGCCGCTCGGACACTCGTCCCGTGCTGACCGAGGCCGAGATCGAGTTCAACGCGAAGACCTACCTGGAGCAGGCCTACCGCATCCTCGACCCCCAGAAAACCGAAATCCGCCGCAACAGCGAGTGGTTCGGGAAGATGTCGTTCCTCGACGCGCTCCAGCTGAGCCGCCAGATGACCGTCGCCCAGATGCTCGTCCGCGACGACTTTGCCAAGCGCTACGAGAGCAAGACGCCCATCTCCATCGTCGAGTTCCTTTATCCGCTCCTGCAAGGGCACGACTCCGTCATGCTCAAGGCCGACCTCGAGATCGGCGGCAGCGACCAGCTCTTCAACATGATGGTCGGCCGCGACCTGCAGGAACAGGCCGGCCAAGCGCCGCAGGCCGTGCTCGGCATGCCGTTGCTCGTCGGCCTCGACGGCGAGAAGAAGATGTCCAAGAGCCTCGGCAACTACATCTCCTTCAACCACAGCGCGAAGGACATCTTCGGGAAGGTCATGTCGGTGCCCGACGCCACGATGTGGGTCTACTACCGCCTCCTGCTCGAACTGAGCGAAGACGAGATCCGTGGCCTCCAGGCGCAGCACCCGATGGAGATGAAGAAGCAGCTGGCGACGCGCCTGACGGACAAGTTCCACGGCGCCGGTGCCGGCGCGAAGGAACGCGCCGAATTCGAGAACGTGTTCTCCAAGGGAGGCGTCCGCTCCGACATGCCCGAGTTCGCCTGGGCCGCCGTCTCCGGCGGCGCGGCCGAGGTCGGCATCGTCGACCTGCTCGCCGCGACCAACCTCTTCCCGTCCAAGAAGGAGATCCGCCGCCTCATCGAAGGCGGGGCCGTGAAGCTCGGCGACGAGAAGGTCTCCGACCCGGCGCTCAAGGTCGCCCAGCCCACCGGCGAACTGGTCATCCAGGCCGGCAAGCGGACCTTCGTGAAGGTCAAGTAACGCCGCCCCGGCGGGCCTGTGGACAAGTCGGCGCCTGACCGCCCGATTATCCCCTTCCCCTGCCCTCGCCCCGCGACCTATTATCCGGGTCCCCGCATGGCCGACCCGGAATCCATCAGTCGAGACTTCGTGCACCTGCACGTGCACACCGACTACAGCATGCTCGACGGCTGCTCGCGCATCGACCGCCTGATGCAGCGCGCCTGCGACATGAACATGCGCGCGGTGGCCATCACCGACCACGGCAACCTCTTCGGCCTGTTCGATTTCTGGAACGAGGCCAAGCAGCGCTCCAAGGGCGACGTGAAGTTCAAGCCGCTCCTCGGCTGCGAGCTCTACCTCGTCTGGGACCACGCCCTCACCGACAAGCCCGACCGCCGCGAGCACAAGTACTACCACATGGGCGTGCTCGCCCGGAACTTCAAGGGCTACCAGAACCTGACCAAGCTCGTCTCCGACGCGCACGTGCGCGGGCTCCACTACAAGCCGCGCACCGACATCACCCAGCTCGCCCAGCACGCCGAAGGGCTCATCGGCTTCAGCGGCTGCCTCCAAGGCGTCATCCCGCAGCACCTGCTCAAGGGCGACTACGAAGGCGCGCGCCAGGCCTGCGGGCGGCTCGTGGAGATTTTCGGCCGGGAGAACTTCGTCATCGAGCTGATGGACCACGGCATCGAGGAGCAGAAGCGCATCATCGCGGACCTCCTCAAGCTCGCCACGGAGTTCAACCTCCGCGTCGTCGCCACCAACGACGTGCACTACGTCGACGCCTCCGACAACGTCGCGCACGACGCGATGCTCTGCATCCAGACGGGCGCCCGGCTCGCCGACGAACGCCGCATGAAGTACCCGGCGCACGAGTTCTACCTGAAGAGCGAGGCGGAGATGCGCCGCGTGTTCTCCGAGGTGCCCGCCGCCATCACGAACACGGTCGCCATCGCCGAGATGTGCGACGTGCAGCTGCCCGTCGGCAAGAACCACTACCCGGTCTACATCTTCTCCGAAGGCGTGAAGCCCAAGGTGGCCAAGAAGACCGACGCCATCCTCGACGGCTACGAGAAGCTCAAGAACGGCCTCCTCGTCGCGGCCGGCAAGAAGGGCGACTTCGCCATCGCCGAGGAGACGCGCCAAGGCATGCGCGCCAACGGCTCCTACCTGCTGGAGGTCGTCAAGCTCGGGCTCAAGGAGCGGTACGGCGTGGATTACGACGACCCCAAGGCGCAGGCGGACGAGAAGATCCCCGGCCCCGGCCAGACCAGCCCCGCCGAGCTCTGCCGCCGCATCGACTACGAGTTGGGCGTGATCGCCGGCACCGGCTTCGTCGACTACTTCCTCATCGTCTGGGACTTCATCGACTGGGCCCGCCGCCAGGACATCCCCGTCGGCCCGGGCCGCGGCTCGGGCGCCGGCTCCATCGTCGCGTACTGCCTCAAGATCACCGACATCGACCCGATCCGCTTCGGCCTGCTGTTCGAGCGCTTCCTCAACCCGGAACGCGTGTCCGCGCCCGACTTCGACATCGACTTCTGCATGCGCCGTCGCGACGAGGTCGTCGACTACGTCCGCCGGAAGTACGGCGCAGACCGCGTCGCCAACATCATCACCTTCGGCACCTTCGGCGCCAAGATGGTCGTCCGCGACTTGGCCCGCATCCGCGACCTGCCCTTCATCGAGACCAACCGCCTCGCCAAGCTCGTCCCGGACGACATCAACATCTCGCTCGACGACGCGCTCAAGAAGTCCAACGAGCTCCGCGCCGAAGTCGGCAGCAACCCGACCGCCGCCCAGATCATCGAGACCGGCCGCGTCATCGAAGGCATGGTCCGCAACAGCGGCAAGCACGCGTGCGGCATGATCATCGCCGACCGTCCGCTGACCGACATCATCCCGGTGACGATGCAGGACGGCGACCTGACGACCCAGTACGCCAAGGACCCCGTCGAAAAGCTGGGCCTGCTGAAGATGGACTTCCTCGGGCTCAAGACGCTCACCGTCATCGACGACGCCCAGAAGCTCGTGCGCAAGCACCGCAAGCTGCCGAAGTTCGACATCAACAAGGTCGGCTTCGAGGACGCCAAGACGTTCGCCCTGCTCAACGACGCCAAGACGGTCGGCGTGTTCCAGCTCGAATCCGGCGGCATGCAGTCGCTCTGCCGCCAGTTCAACATCTCGGCCATCGACGAGATCGTCGCGCTCATCGCGCTCTACCGACCGGGCCCGATGCAGTTCATCCCGGACTACATCAAGGGCAAGAAGGACCCGAACTACGTCAAGTACGCCCACCCGCTGCTCGAGAAGGTCGCCAAGGAGACGTACGGCATCCTGGTCTACCAGGAGCAGGTGATGGAGGCGGCCCGCGTGGTCGCCGGCTACACGCTCGGCGGCGCCGACATGCTCCGTCGCGCGATGGGTAAGAAGATCCGCGAGGAGATGGAGAAGCAGCGCGACATCTTCGTCGCGGGCGCCAAGGCCACGAACAACATCGAGAAGAAGAAGGCCGAGGAAATCTTCGCGACGCTGGAGAAGTTCGCCGAATACGGCTTCAACAAGTCGCACTCGGCCGCCTACGCCATCCTCTCCTACCAGACCGCCTACCTGAAGGCCAACTTCCCGGTCGAGTTCATGTCGGCCGTGCTGACGTCCGAACAGGGCAACGCCGATAAGCTCGCCGAATTCGTCGCGGAAGTCGAAGCCCTCGGGATGAAGATGCTGGGGCCGGACGTGAACCAGTCCGACACCGACTTCACCCCGGTCATCCAGGACAACGCCATCCGCTTCGGCCTGGGCGCCATCAAGGGCGTCGGCGAAGGCGCCGCCCGCGCGATCGTCGCCGAGCGCGAGGCCAACGGCCCGTTCAAGGACTTCTCCGACTTCATCGCCCGCATGGGCGACCAAGCCCTCAACGCACGTTCGATCGAGGCCTTGGCCCGCGCCGGTGGCTTCGACTTTACCGGCGAAGACCGCCGCCACTTGGTCGACTCGATCGAGTCGGTCCGCCGCCACTTCTCGTCGGAGCGCAAGGAACGCGCCAGCGGCCAAGGCAGCCTCTTCGATATGCTGGGCGCGGAGGACAGCGGCTCGATGAACACGGCCGACCTCATCCTGCGCAAGTCGGAGAAGATGCCCAAGCTGGAGATGCTCAACAACGAGAAGCAGCTCCTCGGGTTCTACCTCAGCGGTCACCCGCTCGCCGATTACCACGGGCTCGACGAGGCCATCGCCAACTTCAGCACCCCGCTCGACCGCATCGTCCTCGACCAGAAGGAGCGCCACATCGTCCGCCTCTGCGGCATCGTCGGCGGCCTCGAGAAGAAGATCTCCAAGAAGGACAATCGCCCTTGGGCGCTCTTCCACGTCGCCACCCGTGCGGTCAACATCCCCGTGACCATCTTCACGGACGCGTACGACACCGTTTCCGTGCTCAAGGACGGCGACCTCCCGCTCCTCATGGACGGCGCGCACGTCATCGTCGACGCCCGCCTGTCTTACCGCGAAGAACGCAGCGAGTGGTCGATCAGCGCCCACTCCGTCCAGCCGCTCCGCAACGCCCCCGCGATGATCAAGCGCATCCTCTTCGCGCTGCGCCCGGGCCCTGAGGCCGGCGACTTCATGGAGAAGCTCGTGGCCCATACCCGCCGCGTCGACGGCAGCACGCTCGTCCAGGTCGGCATCCTGCAGGCCGATGGCCGCGTCCTCATCGCCGAAGCCGCGCGCGGCATGACGACCCGTTTCGACCCGGTCATCTACGGACAGCTCGCCAAACACCCGGCGCTGGCGGGCGTGCAGATCGACCCGCTGCCGCCGACCCAGCCTCCGCAGCGCAAATACGGCCCGCGCGCCTAAGCGACCGCCCGCCATGAAGCCTCCGCTTCGCCTCGCCTTCAGCGACTTCATCTTCGGCCGCAATGACCGCGACCGGATGGCGTCGTTCAATCCCCAGGACAACGTCTTCACGCGCCTGCTCGCCTCGGAGTGGGACGTGCAGGTGGTGCCGATGGCCCAAGCCGAGGTGCTCGTCTACTCCACCTTCGGCGAAGACCACCGGGCCTTCCGCGGACGCAAGGTCTTCTACACCTCCGAGAACGTCCTGCCCGACTTCGACGCGTGCGACCACGCGCTCACGTTCTGCCACCTGCCGGCCGAGCCGCGGCATTTCCGCCTGCCCCAGTATGTCTTCTACGTCGACGACGTGCAGCGGCTGGTGCAGCCCCCGGGCTTCGACGCCGTCGCCGCCCTCCGCGCCAAGACGAAGTTCGCCAACTTCGTGGTCTCCAACCCACGCTGCCCGGAGCGCAACCGCTTCTTCCGCCAGCTCCATCGTCGTCGCCACGTCGACTCGGGCGGACGCCACTTCAACAACCTCGGAAGGCCCATCGCGGACAAGCTCGCCTTCATCCGCGACTATAAGTTCACCCTGGCGTTCGAGAACTCCGCCTCGGCCGGCTACACGACCGAAAAGCTGGTGGAACCCATGCTCGCCGGCAGCGTGCCGATCTACTGGGGCAACCCTGAGGTCGCGCGCGACTTCAATCCGCGCAGCTTCATCGACGTCGCGCGCTTCCCCAGCTTCGACGCGGCCATCGACCATATCCTGCAGGTCGACACGGACGACGCGCTCTACCTGCAGTATCTCCGCGAGCCCTGGTTCAACGACAATACCCCGCCCAGCTGGTTCGACCCGGCGGAGCACCTCGCCGCTTGGCGCCGCTTCCTCGCGACGCCCTGGACGGAGCGTCCCCGCGTCTACCGGGACCGCGGCCTGCGCGACCATGCGCGCGGCACCGGCCTAGGCCGACATCTCTCCAGCTTGGGCACGAAGCTCGACGGACTCCTCTGGAAGGCCGGTTGGCGGTGACCCACGCCTGGGCCTAACCTGCTTGGCAGACCGCCCGGATTTTCCGCACCATCTCGTCGCTCCCGGCCAAATAGCGGGTGATGTATGCGCGGGCGGCTTCACGGATAGAGGCCGCGACCGCGGGCGTCGTGACCGCCCGACGCAAGCGCGCGACCGTGGCTGGCCAATCGCTCGGGTCGAGCTCGAGGCGGGCCTCTGCCGGGACTTCGGAAGAGAAAGCGGTCGGATACGTAAAGACTCCTACCAAGCCGTTATGCGACAGGGACTTCAAGACCGCGCCTTCGACCGGTGCAGACCAACTCGACGGACAGAGCACCAGGTCGGCCTGAGCGACGGCGTCGGCCAACCCATCCGCCCAACTCATACGGCGAAAGGTTAGGTTCGGCGGAAGTCCCTCCGCAGGTCCGAAATGGTGCACGTACTCCTTCACGTCGCTCGGCACCAGGAAATCCCAATCGGGCATCAAGCGGGCCAATGCAACCACATGCGCAGCGCCCTTGGCGGGGTTGCAGGCGCCGTGGAAGACGACCGCCGGCCGCGCCCTCAGCGGACGCACCGGCGGAGTGGCGGGCAATTCCACGTCGGGCACCGACAGCGGGACGACGCGGACGATGGCCTCAGGCCCGAAATGGTCCCGCAGCAGGCGGGCCTGCGATTCGCACTGCGCGATGAGCCGTAGCCGCCCGGAACGGACCCAGCCGGGGAGGTGCTCCTGGAAGGGCCCGGCGCGGAACCAATTGACGCAGCCAAGCTGCGCGGCCGCTTCGCCCCCATTACCGAGACAACGCAGGCAAGGAGCCGACTCCTGGGGCAAGCAGTTATAGGAGCGGACGCAGAAGACATACGCGTCCAACACATACATCCAGGTGACCGGGCGGGCCTCGATCACGGCGGAAAAGATGCCGAAGCCAATGGTCTGCGGATGCATCAGCACCAGCGGGCCGTCCGTACGGGCGGCCCGCCGAACGCGGCCCGCGAAGCTGGCTCGGCCGACGACATATTTCAGCAAACCTAAAAGCGTCGACCGCCGGGGAACCTTATAGAGGAAACGCGTGGAGGTGTCTCCCGCGGCCTCGTTCATCAGGCCGATCATCAATGCCCCGGTGCCGCTCGGCCCAGGGCCGATGCCAGAGACAAAAGTGAGGGCCGGAGGATTCATCTGAAGGAAGCCGGGAGGTCGTGCGGGGCGCGACAGGCTAAAGGCATGAAGGTCTGGATTTTCGACGTGTCCAGCCCGGAGGCCACCGGTCGCGGCGTGGCCGCAGGGTCGATGCTGGCCTGGGCCACCAGGCGCACCTGCTCAGGATGCCCCCAGCGGCGCAACCCCTGGAGGATCTCCTGCGCCCATGCGAGGCGGGTCAATTGCGGACGCTCACCGGCCAGGTGCCAACAGCCGCGGGCTTCGCGCTGCAGCAAGCCCAACGTCCAGGTCGCGATGTCGCCTGCCCAGGTCGGATTGCCGCTGTAGACGCTCGAGACGCGCAGCTCCTCGCCCGCGCGATTGGCGCGGCTCACCTGATAGGCGAAGTTCTTCCCCTTGGCCTCTTCGCCCCAGACGTGGATCAGGCGGAGGATCAAGGCGTCGCCGCCCGTCGCCGCGGCGATGCGCCGCTCGGCTTCGGCTTTATGGCGGCCGTAGACGTTCACCGGCTGCGGGACATCGGTTTCCGCATAGTTCCCGCGAGCGCCGTCGAAGACGTAAGCGCTGGAGTAATAAACGAAGCGCACGCCCTGTTGGGCGCAGAATTGGGCCACGGCCAAAGGGTGCTCGAGGTTTTCCCGCCGGGACCGTTCCGGCTCGGCCTCGCAGCCATCGGCCCAGGTAAAGCCGGCGGCGCAGGCGACGACCTCGGGGCGGAACTCCGCGCATAAGGACGCGAAAGTCGCCAGGTCACCCAGCTCGCAAGCACGGAGCTCGGCCGACGCCGTGCGGGCCGTCCCCAAGGTCGCCCACCCCGCTTGCCGGGCGGCGGCCAAGAGGTGGGAACCGACAAGCCCACTGGCGCCAATGACCAAAAGCCTCATCGCCGGTCAGCCACAAACTTCAGGATGCAATCGGCCATCCGGTCGACCATCTCGGGCGTGAGGCCCGGGAAGGTGCCGACGAACAGCGCTTGGCGCATGAGGCGATCGGCGCCGGCCAAGTCGCCGACGACACGGAAAGCCTCCGGTCGATCCTGGCGGAGGCGGACGAAGGCCGGCTGGCGGACCAGGTTGCCGCCGAAGAGCATGCGGTTGCCGATCTTCTGCTGGTCGAGGTGCCGGCCCAGTTCGGTATGCGTGAACGGCGCGGACTCGTCGACGAAGAGCATGAAGCCAAACCACGAACATTCGGCGCGGCACCCCGAGCCATCCCAGGCGAAGCCCTGAGGGCTCCAGCCCGCGGCATGGGTCGGCAGGGAAAAACGCAGGACATCGGCGGCCGGCTCGAGCGCTTGCCGGAGGCGTTGCCAGTTTGCCTTACGCGCCTCGATGAAGCCCGGCAAGCGGCCCAGCTGGACGCGCCCGATCGCGGCTTGGATGTCGAGCGGCTTCACGTTGTAGCCCAAGTGACCGTAGATGTACTTGTGGTCGTAGCCCTCGGGCAGCTCGCCCAGCTTCCAACCGAAGCGCTTGCCGCAGGAATTATCGACCCCGCTGGCGCACCAGCAATCGCGGCCCCAGTCGCGGAAGCTCTCGACGATGGACTTGAGCGGCGGGTGGCGGACGATGCTGACCGCCCCACCTTCGCCCATCGTCAAGTGGTGCGGTGGATAGAAGGACTGGGTCGAGAGGTCGCCCCAGGTGCCGGTGTAGCGGGTCGTGTGGACGCCGTCATCGGGAATGCCGGGGGAATTGCCTTCGATGCCGAGCTCCTTAGCCAGAGCCTTCGGCATCGAGTAGGTTGAACCCAGCGCGTCGCAGTTGTCTTCGACCAACCAAAGGTCGTGCCGGCGGCAGAAGCGCAGGACCGCGGCGAGGTCGAACGGATTGCCCAACGTATGGGCGACCATCACGGCCTTGGTCTTTCCCGGGACGTACGCGAGCTCCAGCTGGGAAGGGTCCAGGTTGCCGGTGATGGGGTCGTTATCGATGAAGACCGGCACGGCGCCGTTTTGGATGATCGGGGCGACCGTGGTCGGGAAGCCCGCGGCGCAGGTGATGACCTCATCGCCAGGGCGGATGCGACGAGCCGGGGGCAACTTATGGGAAGTCAGCGCGCTGAAGGCGACCAGGTTCGCCGAGGACCCAGAGTTCACCAAGAGCACGTGGCGCACGCCGAGGAAATCAGCCAAGCCCTTCTCCATCGCGGCCCCTTCCTTGCCGAGCGTCAGCCAGAAATCCAAGGTCGACCCCACGGCGGCCTCGACCTCTTCCGGGCCGAAGACCCGCGCCGCATACGGCACGCCTTCCTTGGAAGGATCGTGCGCGGGCCGGGCCGGGTGATCGGCCGGCAGGAAGCCCTTATGCATGGCCTGCGCATACTCGCGGGTCAGGCGAAGGATTTCATGGCGAATCTGCTCGGGCGTCATAAAAGGTCAGCGGGCCCACGGCAGCCCCTCCGCGCGGGCGGCCGCGATGTAGGCGTGCAGGTCACGGTCGCACAACGCCTGGGGAGCGGCCCCGGCGTGACGATCGCGGTACCAAGCCGCCGTCGTTCGGACGGTGGTGGCGAAATCCCAGACGGGCTTCCAGCCGAGGACTTCGGCGGACTTCGTCACATCCAAATGCAGGAGGCCGGCCTCATGCGGGGCCGCGGGGTCGGTCCGGTCTTCCTGTCGGCCCGGCCATTCGCGCAGGAGCGCATCGACCAGGTCGCCGACGGGGCGGGCGGACTCGCCGCGTGGCCCGAAGTTGAAGCCTTCGCGCAAGCGGCTCGGTTGCGGCGCCAAGCTTGGCTGGGCCAGACACGCCCCCAGCCAAAGATAGCCAGCCAACGGTTCGAGGACGTGCTGCCATGGCCGGGTCGCCCGACGGTTGCGGATGATGGCCGGGGTGCCTGCTTCCAGCGCACGGATGCAATCAGGGATGATGCGGTCCGCGGAGAAATCCCCGCCGCCGATGACGTTCCCGGCGCGGCCAGAAGCCAAGGCGGCCGAGCCCGGCGCGGACAGGTAGGAGCGGCGCCAAGAGGAGACCAGCAGTTCGGTCATCCCTTTCGACGCGCTGTACGGATCGTGACCGCCCATCGGTTCGTCTTCGCGGTAGCCGGCGGAGCGCTCGCGGTTCTCGTAGCACTTGTCGGACGTCACCACCACCACCGTCGCCGCGGGGGCTTCGAGGCGCACGGCGTCCAGGAGATGCGCCGTGCCCATCACGTTCGTCGCCATCGTCTCGACCGGGATCGAATACGACAGGCGCACCAACGGTTGGGCGGCGAGGTGCAGCACGATGTCGGGACGGAAAGCGCGCACGGCGGAACGCACCGCCGCTTGGTCCCGGATATCGGCGAAGTCGGAGCGGCACCGCCCGCCCAGCCCGAGCCAATCGTGCAGCGGCTGATCGGGCTGCGGAGCCAACGCGTACCCGCGAACCTCGGCGCCCAAGGCGAGCAGCCAATGGGCTAGCCAAGCGCCCTTGAAACCCGTCTGGCCCGTGAGCAGGACCCGACGGCCGCTGTAGGCGCCGCCGAACATCACCACTTCTTCCAAGGCGCGCGGCCGGTCGCCCACAGTTCCTCGAGGAGGTTCTTCTCGCGCAAGGTATCCATCGGCTGCCAGAAGCCCCGATGGGGGTAGGCCGTGAGCTGGTTCGCCGCGGCCAAAGCCTCCAACGGACCGCGCTCCCAGATGCAGTCGTCGCCCGTGATCAACTCCAGGACCGCCGGCTCCAAGACGAAGAACCCGCCATTGATGAAGGCGCCGTCGCCGGCCGGCTTCTCCTTGAAGGAGCGCACGCTGCCTTGCTCGATCTCCAAAGCGCCATAACGGCCGGGCGGCTGCACGGCGGTGACGGTCGCCTTGCGGCCGGCCTGGCGGTGGCAAGCCAGCAACGCCGCGATGTCGACGTCGCCGACGCCATCGCCGTAGGTCAGGAAAAAGGTGCCGTCCAAGTGTTCCCGGACCCGCCCGAGGCGGCCGCCGGTCTGCGTCTTCTCCCCCGTGTCGACCAAAGTCACGCGCCACGGCTCGGCGTTCCGCTGATGCACCTCCATCGTGTTCTTGTTCATGTCGAACGTGACGTCGGACATGTGGAGGAAATAATTGGCGAAGTACTCCTTGATGACGTAGCCCTTGAAGCCGCAGCAGATGACGAAGTCCGTGACGCCATACGCCGCGTAGATCTTCATGACATGCCAGAGGAGGGGCTTGCCGCCCACTTCGACCATGGGCTTGGGACGCAGCACCGTTTCTTCGCTGAGGCGCGTGCCGAGACCACCGGCCAGGATGACGGCTTTGGGCATGGAGACAGGAGAAGGCACGTAAGGGTGTTAGCCCTGAAGAACCTGTGTTTCAAGCGCAGAAACCGCGGCGGACTCCGCATGCGAGCCGCGAAGCAAAAGCCGTCGCACGCCCACCGTCGTGGCGCGGAAACCTGTCCGGACTTTTTGAGCCTTGTCCAAGGAAGACGACGACGTATCTCCCATGGGATGGCTACTCGCTCGTCCATCAGCGTCGTCCTGCCGACCTACAACTGCCGCGACTTGCTCGTGCCGCACTTGCGCTCCATGCAGGACTGGCTGGACCTCGCCGACGAGGTCATCGTCGTGGACAGCCGCTCGACGGATGGCACGTTGGAGTTGATCCGCGCCGAGCTCCGGCACCCCCGCCTACGCATCATCGAACGCGACCGCGGCCTCTACCCATCGTGGAACGAAGGCATTGCGGCCACCTCCGGCGAGTGGGTCTACATCAGCACTGCCGGCGACACCATCACGCGGCAACAGCTGTTGCGGCTCCGCGACCACGGGCTGGCGGCCCAGGCGGATGTCGTCATCAGTCCTTGCGCCTACGTCGACGAGGCCGGCGAGCGCCTGCCGGAGAAGGCCTATCGCAACCCGCGCATCCACCGAGACCTGGCCGGCCGCGGGCCGCTGCTCATCGAGCCGCCGCTGGTCCGCCACTTGGCGTTCCGATCGGCCGGGACCCATGCCTTGATGGGCAGCTGCGCCAGCGACCTGTTCCGCGGCGACTTCCTGCGCGCCCGGCCCTTTCCCGCCGACTACGGCACCCACGGCGACACGGCCTGGACATTGCGGCATTCCCATGAAATGCGTTTAGGCATCGTGCCGGAATGCGGCTCCACCTTCTGCGTACATGCCAAGGAGCGGGTGGATACGCGGGATGAATTGATGGACATCCTCGACCGGATGTTCGCGCAGGAGATCCAACATGCCGGCGGGTCGGGCTACGACGACCTAGCCTTGGCCGTCCGTCAGGCGATGCGCGCACGACGCTTGGCCAAGAAGAACCACGGGCCGGCTTCCTGGGCATGGGTCAGCGCGAATTCCCGCTACCTCTGGCTGCGGACGGGCCTGGGCTTCCGCCAAGCATGGGCAGGGCTGAGGTTACGCGGGTTGGCGAAACCGCTGGCGCAATGAGGCACTGGCGCCGCACCGTGCGGCGCGCCACCGGTGCGTTCTTCCTTCCCCTGCCCTGAGGCGTCGGCTAGGTTCCAGGCATGAGCGTAAAGCCCCTTGGTTTCGGCATCTGGGGAACCGGCATGATTGCCGAGTTCCATGCGAAGGCGCTCGCCGAAATCCCCGGCGTGAAGGTCGTCGCCGCCTACAACCGCACCGCCGCGAAGGCAGAAGAGTTCGCCCGCAAACACGGCGCCACCGCTTGCGCAACGCCCGAAGCACTCTTGGCCCATCCCGACGTCGACGTCGTCTGTTTGTGCACGCCCAGCGGCGACCACCTCGCACCCGCCCTCGCCTGCGCCCGCGCGGGCAAGCACGTCGTCGTCGAGAAGCCGCTTGAAGTGACGCTGGCCCGTTGCGACGAATTGACGAAGGCCTGCGCCCAAGCCGGCGTGGTGCTCGCCGGCATCCTGCCCCGCCGCTTCGGGGCCGGCTCGCAAGCACTCAAGGCAGCCCTCGACGCGGGCCGGTTCGGTCAAATCACCTTGGCGAGCGCGCTCATTCCTTGGTGGCGCACGCAAGCGTACTACGATTCCGCCGCTTGGCGCGGGACGTTCGCCCTGGATGGCGGCGGCGCGCTCATGAACCAAGGCATCCACACGATCGACTTGTTGCTGTGGTTCCTGGGCCCGGTGAAACGGGTCTCGGCCACCGCCGGACTCGTCGCGCACGACGGCATCGAAGTGGAAGACATCGCCGCCGGCTGGATCGAATTCGCCAACGGCGCCCGTGCGACGCTCGCGGGCTCGACGGCTTGCTGGTCGGGCACGGGCTTCCCTGCGGAGATCCGTATCCATGGCACGACCGGCTCGGCCGTCCTGCGCGACGACAAGCTGACGGCCTTCGAATTCGCGAACCCGCTCGCCACCGACGCGCAACACCTAGCCCCAGCGACCGAAGGCGCGGGCGCCGGCGCCAATGACCCCAAGGCCATCGGGCATGCTTGGCATCGGCTGAACCTCGAAGACGCCATCGCCGCCATCCACGCGAAGAAGCGTCCCTCCGTCGATGGGGCCGAAGGCCGCAAGGCCGTCGAGCTCATCCTCGCGCTCTACGCTTCCGCGCAAAACGGGGGCGCTCCGGTGACCCTGCCGCTCGCGGGCGATCCCAGCGTCCGTCCCCTCGGAACCAAAAAGAAGGTCTAATCTACGGGTAGGCAGGCCACAGCGCCGCCCCCTGGTCAAGGGATTCCCCCAGAGCCGAGCTCGGCTTTCCTTCAAGCGATCGACGCCTAATTCCCGCCCGCGGGTAAATCGCCCTTTGCAGGAGGCTGGGCCATGACTTAAATGCCCGTATGCCCCTGCTCGGTCGAATCCTCTGCCTGCTCGCCGCCTGCCATGTCTGGGCGGCGGAGGCTTTATTCGAAAACGGCCGCTGGCACGTCCCCGTCATCATGCCGGCAAACCCCGAACCCGACGAGTGGTATGCCGCGCATTCACTGGTGGAGTGGTGCGAACGGGTGACGGGCCAGAAACCGGAGTTGATCGAAGAATCCACGGAGGCCGGCCGCGCTCCGGTCGGCATCTTCGTCGGCCAGACCCGCGCCGCCCAGCAAGCCGCCGTCGCCGCGCCCGCCGGCGAGGGGGATACGTCCACCTGTCGGACGATCCGTAGCGCCGTCTTCCTGGTAGGGAACAACCCAACAGCCACGCGCATCGCGGTGGGTCGCTTCTGCGAGCGTGCCTTGGGCGTGTGCTTCGCGTTTCCGGGGCCACGGGGAGCCGACTGGACGATGCTCGACCACGTCGTGGGTCCGGCCGATGACGTGTTCCGCCCGGCGTTCGCGTGGCGGGAAATCGGCGGTCTGCGCAACGAGCTGAGCCAAGAATGGGCCTTCAGCGTCGGCTACGGACGCGCCCCCACTTTTTCCCATGGGCTGTACGCTGCCTTCGGCAAGAAGGAGTTCGCGGAAGACCCAACGCTCTTCGCGTCCGTCAACGGCGTCCGCCAAGCACCGCGGGGCAATGGCTACGACGCCAACCCCAACCTCGCCCACCCGCGCGCCCCGGAAATCGGGGCCCGGCATGCCCGGGCGTGGTTCCATAAGCACCCGGACGACTTCTGCGTGCCGCTGGGCGTGAACGACTCCCTGACGTTCGACGACTCCGTGCCCTCGGAAGGCTGGTACCGCGAACGGCCCGTGCGGACGGATTACGTGATCCGGTACCTGAACGAAGTCGCGAAATCTTTCTGGCAACCGAACGGCGATTTGCGCGGCGAACGGCATGCCCTCGGCACGCTCGCATACCTCCAGACCTTGCGGGCGCCGACGACGAAGGTCGACCCCGCCATCTTTCCTTGGGTCTGCGCCGATCGCATCGGCTACGCCGACCCGACGTTCGCCGCCCAAGAGTCGGCCAACCTCAAGGCCTGGGTGCAGTCCGGCGCCCGGCGCGTCGGGGCTTATGATTATTGGTACGGCGTGGACTATGCCTGCCCGCGGGTGAACTTCGCCGCGCAGGCTGCCTCCATTCGCAGCGCCCACACGGTCGGCGTCAAAGGCTGGTACGCGGAGCTCGCCCCACTCTGGGGCTTTGATGCGCCCAAAGCCTGGCTAGGCGCGAAACTGCTCGAAGACCCCGACCAAGACGCCGAAGCTCTACTCGCCAAGTGGTTCTCGGCGGCTTACGGCCCAGCCGCGACGCCGATGCGCGAGGTCTATCGCATCGTCGAAGGCGCATGGGCGCGCGAGGCGCAGGTCGGCGGCGCCCACCAATGGATTCGCCATTTTCGTTCCGAAGGTTCCGCGCGCGTGCTCACCGCTCCAGAAGTCGCCGCCATCTCGGCGGCCGTGGCGCAAGCCCAGGCTGCCTTATCCGAGAACGACAAGCTCACCTTCCGCCTCCAGAACCAACGCTGGCGCTTCCAGCAGTTCGCCGACGCCTGGGAACTCTCGCGGGAGTTCCGCGAGGTGTGCGCCGCCCGGGCGAGCACGGCGTCGACGGGGCCCAAGGCCCTCGCCGCGCTCCAGCGACTGATCAAAGCCGAGGCCCGACTCCAAGCCGATCAGCAACGCTTCAACCTCACTTGGGGCGCCTACGGGCTGCCGGTCCACTGGCTGGAATTCATCCCGACCGACCCGCGTCAGGCCTTCTGCGCGCAGGCCTTTGCACCGCCCAACCTGCGCGGCGAGCTATCGGCGCTTACGCTCACCGACCAGACCGGGCTCAGCGTGCTGGATAACTACTGGCTCCAACATGCCGACGAGGCCGTGGTGACCTCGCGTCCGACGACCACGGAAGCCTTGTTCGACGCGTGGCAGTTCCGCCGAGCGAACCAACAGTTAAGCGTAGTCAGCGCCGGCGCAGGGCTCCTACAGGTCACGCGCGACGCGGGCACCCTCTCCCGCTCCCAACCCATCGCGGAAGGCCAGTTCGTCCGCCTGGCCGTCGCGCTGGCGAACCACTCCCCGGATTCAGAGGCGCGCCTGACGATGACGTTTAAAGGCAGCGGCAAGCCGCTGACGCGGACGGTCCAATGCACCCTACAGGCAGGCTCGCTGACCCTCCCCGCCCCCCGCGGCGCGACCGAAGTCGAGTTTGCCATCGTCTTTGAAAACGGCGTCCGCCTAATGTCCGTCGAAACCGCGGTGCTTACGCCGCGCCGCTGACCATGGTCAAACGCCTCTTCGACATCGGCTTCTCGCTCGGCTGGCTGATCGTCTTCAGCCCGCTGCTCGCGATCGTCGCGGTGCTGGTCCGCGTGAAGCTGGGCTCGCCGATCCTCTTTCTGCAAGAACGCCCGGGGCGCCACGGGAAGCCATTCAAGGTCGTGAAGTTCCGGACGATGACCGATGGCGTCGACAACGCTGGCCAGCCGCTGCCCGACGCCGTTCGCCTCACGCCGTTTGGTCAATTCCTTCGCTCGACCACGCTCGATGAATTCCCGCAGATGTGGAACGTCCTCGTCGGCGACATGAGCGTCGTCGGCCCACGGCCCTTGCTGATGCGCTACCTCGGCCGCTACAACGCTTTCCAATCGCAACGCATGCTCGTGAAGCCGGGCGTCACCGGCTGGGCGCAGGTCAACGGCCGCAATGCCCTCACCTGGGACGAGAAGTTCGCCTTGGACGTCTGGTATGTCCAAAACCAAAGCCTCTGGCTCGACCTCAAGATCGTCGTGAAGACCTTCTTCGTGGTCTTCGGTCGTCGCCACGTGAATTCAGCCAACGCCGCGACGATGGAAGAGTTCAAGGGCGACGGTCGCTAAACAAGCGGCTCAACCCGCATCAAACCGTTGGCGTCCAGCGGTCCGGCGCCTGATGGCACCGACGGAAGGCGAACCACCGCTGGACCTTGAGGCAAGCCCTCGCCCATTGGCCGACGCCGGCGAAGGATGCGATCGCGTAATTCCGGTCGTACGCCGCGTCAGGCACGACGGGGACTTCCTCCGTCCAATCGCCTTGGAAAGCAAACGCATGGGCCGGCACCCACCAACTACGCCCCTTACCGCTGTAGTGAGCGCCTTGGCCATCGAAGCCTATGTTCACCACCAGGTTCTTCCGCGGCACGACCGTGAGTTGCCCGCGGCGTAGAAGATGAACCAGCCACTGGTAATCCCAGGTGTGCACGGTCCCGCCGAGGATCTTGCGGAAGCCCTTGGCAAGGAAGCGGAACGCCCGTGGATCGAAGTTCCGCGCCCACGGCTCGTCCGGCTCGATCATGGCGGGAAGGAGCGTATACCCCACCCAAGCCCTGTCTCTTATACACATCT
>RFQN01000400.1 GCA_009924965.1 Verrucomicrobiota bacterium | reverse complement strand
CCGCGGCCGTCGCCAAGGTGTTCGACTCGGTGGCGATCAAGCCCACGCAGTACGTTTCCCGCATCAATCCCAAGGGCGTCCATGTCCTCTCCCAAAAGTAAGCTGGAGTTCGTCTCGACCGCCGATGCCGCGCAGCGCGCGAGCCTGCGCGAGGTGCTCTTGGCGTCGATGCCTGGCAAGGGCGGGCTCTGGGTGCCAGCGGTTATCCCGCAGATTCCCGCGGGCTTTGTCGCTACGCATCAGGCCGATGCTTATGCCGACTTAGCCGAAGCGGTCATCGCCCCGTTCCTTCGGGAGGAATTAGGAGCCGACGTCCTGCGTCGCCTCTGCCAAGAGGCCTTCAACTTCCCCGTGCCTTTGGTCCACCCGCCGGGCTTCGCTGGGCAAGCCGCGGACCGCATCCAGGTCCTCGAACTCTTCCAAGGCCCCTCGGCGGCGTTCAAGGATTTCGCCGTCCGCCTGCTGGTCCGCGTCACGGCGCATGTGCTCAGCGCGGAGCACCCGCGTTTCACGATCCTCGCGGCGACCTCGGGTGATACCGGTGGCGCCGTCACCGAAGCCTGCGCCGGCGTGCCCGGCGTCCGCGCCGTCGTCCTCTATCCCCGCATCGGCGTCAGCCCCGTGCAGGAATCGCAGATCGCCCGCGCGCGTCCTGGCGTCGTCGCCCTCTCGGTCGACGGCACCTTCGACGATTGCCAAGCCTTGGTGAAGCGCGCCTTGGCCGACGACTCCCTTCGTCGCGTCGGCCCGCTCCTCACGGCGAACTCGATCAACCCGATCCGCCTCATCGCGCAGGTGCCTTTCGCGTTCCACGTCCGTCGCCAGCTGGCGGCGGGCCGGCGCCTCGGCATCGTCGTCCCTTCGGGCAACCTCGGGAACGTCGGCGCGGTGCAGTTGGCCCGACGGATGGGCCTGCCGGTCGACGTCCTCGTCGCCGCGACCAACATCAATTCGCCGCTGCCGGAGCTCTTTGCGACCGGGAAGTATCAGCCGCGCCGTTCGACCCCGACCGCGTCCAACGCGATGGACATCGGCGCCCCGAACAACCTCGATCGCCTCTTGGCCTGGCGCCAAGGCGGCCCGGCCGTCTCCGCCGTCACCGTGGACGATGCCGCCACCTTGGATACCATGCGTCGCGTGCGGTCCGCCGGGGGTTATGTCCTGTGCCCGCATACCGCCGTCGGCTGGAAGGCCGCGGA